>OMOE01000167.1:82561-95127 GCA_900290365.1 Syntrophobacter sp. SbD1
ATCATTTAACCTGGACTTGACCTGACGCATGAGAGGGGGGCTCATTGCTTCCCCGACACGCAGACAAGCCGTGAGAAATTGCGCTCCATTCGCATAACCCCGATTTATCTCTCCCAGTTCCCGTCTGCCTGCTGAAATCGCTCTCTGCGGGCATAGAGCGATGCATCCGCCGCATCCGTGGCACATTTCCGGAAATGTCAGGATCAACTTGCCCATTACGCTGATTGCCTTGAATTGACAGAACTCGGAACACACGCGGCAGAAATCGCATTTTGTCTCATCTACGACCGGCACCTCCAGCCAGGCGGTCTCGCTTTCCTCCATCTCGGGACGAAGAAACAGGTGCAGATTCGGCTCTTCCACGTCGAGGTCGACCGCGATGACCGGTCTGTTCCAAACCCGGGTCAGTGAGGCGCTTACCGTGGTTTTGCCGGTGCCTCCCTTGCCGCTGGCGATAGAGACGATCATCGCCCGGCTTCCCTGTTCGGCCCATTGGCAAACTGCACACCCTCCGTTTGGAATAGCTCAACGGCCTGGCGCACGGTCATGCCTTCCTCCAGGTTTTGAACGACTTTTATTTTCGCGGCGGAAAGCGCCCGAAATGCCTTCGGCCCCACATACCCGGAAAGAACACAACCGACTCCGGCCCCTGCCACCAATTCGGCTGCCTGGATGCCGGCGCCCTGGGCCATTACCTGAGTCCGTCCATTATCAATATAGCGGGTCTCCATGCTTTCGAGATCAACTACAACGAAACCAGCCGCCCTGCCAAACCTGGGGTCCACCAGGTCATCCAGGGAGGGGCCCTCACTCGTTATCGCAATCTTGCTCATATTGCACTCCTTGTAGCCAGGTCCTGCCTCACTTTCTCGCACCGGGCGGCCGGCAACCTTGCGGCCGGGACCTGTTCCAACGCCGCCCGGTTCTTTCCGGCCGGCGATTCCATTCTTGCCTTTGCAGGTACACCTCGCTCCGCCCTTGTACCGGCGTTGACCGCTACATCCCGGGAGCCGATATTGGGGCATGTCCAGTCTGCCTTCCTGATAAGCCTGCAAAACCTCATCAATTTCGCCCGCAATGCCATGGATAATTCTCAAACCGATGCTTTCACCATAATTCAACATCTCCGGGCTCAGTGCTCCACAGATCAGGGTACTTATTCCCTGCTCCCGCAAGCCTCGCATCAAACTGAATATACTCCCCTTGATGACATCGAGTTTAAGACCTGACGCGGCATCCGTACCTTCTTTTGGAATAATGATAATTTTCGAACACCAATCGAGTACAGGCGCTACGCGGGCGCGGAAAACCGGGATGGCCAACATAGCATTCCTCCATGTCATCTTTATATCAGGCAGGCACAAAGCCTTGAGCTGATAGCCAGGTATATCAAAAAATAGGCCACTCAGCGCAGATTGGCTTAATGCAGCGCTCCGTAACTCTATCCGAACATTGGAGCAGGGATTAGAAGGTGCTTATCGTTCCCTTTTGCTTCAGACGCAGGTGCAGATTGTTCCCGCTTTTTTAAGGGGTATTATTTGTAGGCCCTTTACAAGCAGATCCAGGACATGGCAAAGAGATTGTACTCTTGGCCGTAAAATGAATCAGTAGGTCCAATTCAAGGCAGATTACAATGACAGGACAAGTGAGCTTTGGCCCGGATGGGATAACCGTTCGGGGTGAGGAAGGCGAGAACTCTTTAATTCCTATCCTTTTCAGAAACCGTTTTTTCCGGAACGATATTTAGTCTATTCATCTTGCGCCGCAAGGTGTTTTTATCTATTCTAAGTTCTCGCGCGGTAGCCATTCGGCGCCAGTGGTTTCGACCAAGGGCTTCCATTATTGCATGCCGCTCGGCGTCGAGAAGGGTAAATCCCGCAAAATCGATAAGTCGACATGCATTGGTATTGAGGTTCTCGGGAAGGCATTTGGGTTGAATCAGACCGTCACGGCAAAGAATGAATGCATATTCTATTACGTTTTCCAGTTCCCGGATGTTTCCAGGCCAATCGTGGCGCATGAAGATGGCGAGAGCTTCGTGACTAAGCCCCGTCACGCTTTTGTTTCGGAGTTTATTCAAACGCTCGATAAAATGCTCGGCAAGAATAGGAATGTCTTCTTTTCGCTGCACCAGAGGCGGCAATTTCAGCTTTACTACATTGATGCGATAATAGAGATCCTTCCTGAAAGAACCCTCTTCGACCAGGCGAAACAGATCCTTATTCGATGCGGTAACGATCCTTACATTGGTTTTTATAGTTTTTGACGACCCCAGCGGCTCATAGGTGCGCTCTTCCAGGACCCTCAGGAGGCGCACCTGGAGCGCAGGCGAGATGTCTCCGATTTCATCCAGAAAAAGCGTTCCTTTTTCGGCAACGGCAAAACGACCCAAGCGGTCACGTTTGGCATCGGTAAATGCTCCTGCAACGTGGCCGAAGAGTTCGGATTCCAGGAGAGTGTCGGGGAGTGCCCCGCAGTTTAACGCAACAAAAGGACCCTTGACCCGGGGGCTGAGACTATGCACCGCACGGCTCAGCAATTCCTTCCCAGTGCCGCTTTCGCCCTCAATAAGCACCGTGCTTTCGCTTTGGGCCACTTCCGGAAGAATTGAAAAAAGCTCCCTCATTGCGGGGGATTTGGAAATAATGTCTTGAAAACGATATTGGCGGTCGATTTCTTTGCGCAACGTTTCCACAAGACTGAGATCGCGAAATGTCTCGACCCCGCCGATTATCCGGCCCGATTCGTCCTGCAGCAAAGCAGTGCTGACGCTGATCGGGGTTTCTTTGCCATCGGCCCGAAGAATCACAACGGGTTTATTGACAACAGGCTTTTTTGTTTTCAGTGTGGATTTCAGGGCGCAGGTTGATTGACAGATGCTGGCCCGGAAGACTTCACAGCAGGGTCGGCCAATTGCTTCAGACGCGGAAACGCCGGTGATTTTTTCCGCGGCGCGATTGAAAAACGTGATCCGCCATTCGGGGTCTACAGTGAATACCCCATCTGCAATGCTGTTCAAAATAATTTCAGTTTGCGGTGATAAAGTGGATTCCCGCGCGTCTGAGTCTTTAGCCACAGTACTTCCATTCAAATTATGTTTGAGCCGGTCGAAATCGGGTGCTGCAAACCCCGCTTATCCTATTATAGCGAATGGGCTTTATATAGGAAACAAAATGCACCTTGCTCGGACAGTTCGGGTGTATTATGTTCACTTAAGACCTCAGGCCCGGGCGTCACTTTGACATCCTGTTCGAGGTAGATTCAAAGCCGCTCATCTCAGGCAGGACCATCTCAGCCCGGGTATTTGATGCTCCTGCCTATGTAAGTTCATAGACCCGGTGTGCGTCTGGGCAGCTTCGTGGAATCCCAAACAATCATGAAGCAAGAGCCAAACTGATGCGCTTATAAGGGGAGTTCCTCCTATAAGGCCCCCGGGGTGTGGCCTTCCACTGTGCAGCATATGAAGCGTGCGGAGCGGAACGGAGGCCGGCAGTTGGGTTAAGCCCGGCCCCTCCTGAGGGTAACCACGGTCACCTCGCCCTTGGAGTTAAACCTCACCGGCACCCCTGAAACCCCTGCCCCGGCGCTCGTATAACCCGGCATGCCTTCATAATCCCATTTCCCTTGGCAAAATCGCCTGGGGGCTTTACTGTGGGTGAATATGGGACCAAATGGAGGAATCAATATCTGTCCACCATGAGTATGGCCGCACAAAAAAAGATTCGGCCTGTATTTGAGCGCCTCTTTGTAGATTTCATTCGAGTGAGAGACCAGGACGGAGAAAGCTTGCAGAGGCAACCCGCTAAACGCGCTTTCCAGGTCGTGGGCCTTAAAATAGTGGCAGTCGTCGGTGCCGACGATCCATACGCACTGCCCACCGCGCTCAACCGCATGGGAGTCGTTCACAAGAAAGGCAACCCCCAGTTTCTTCAGAGGGTCCAGGATTTCAGGGCAGTCGTGATTTCCAAGCACCCCCAAGATACCGTCCTTTGCGCGAATTTCCGGCAGCACGAGGCGCAACTGGCAAAGCGCGGCTTCAGATGGACCGTAAGTCTCCATCCTAAAGTCGCCTCCAAGGATGCACAGGTCGGCCGGAGTTTGACGAATGATTTGAATGACTTTGTCAGTCAGGCCGGCGATGCCGTCGAGATGAAGGTCGGAGATAAACAGGACCGTATAGCCGTCAAAGGCAGGCGGCAGGTCACTGGAGTGAAATGAGACCTCTCGCTTTTCGATAACCAGAGCGTTCTCTTGGCCTCGTTGATAGATGCGCAGCACTTTGAATACGGATTTCATGAACAGGTGATAATAAATCGCATCTTCAAAATTCAGGATCTGGCGAAAGGGGCTGGAGGTTATCTTGCACGAAATGAGTTCACGAAACCGGGTCAGGGCTCTGATTCGCCGTGGGTACGACTCGAAAGGCTTGCGAAGAAGCACCCGATTCAGAAAAATTGATCCATAATAGGCGCCAGGCCCGAATACCGCTCCAAAGAGGAAAACGTACCCGACTGAGAGCGAATAATAAGGTGCGATCGATATAAACGGCAGAAGGCCCTCGGGGATTTGATCAAGCCCGGGGACCGTGTCCCCGCTGGTGAAGGACAAACGTCTCTTGAGAAAGCTTGAAAGAAGGTCTCCGAGCATACTCAAAAACCCGGCGCCCAGGCCGAGCCAGAGAGGGAAACCCAAAGCCGGGCCGATTAAGCCGCCGGTGATTATGCCGGCCAGAACGCCCCGGATGGTTTTATTCTTTCCAAACATCGGCCGGCCGTCAGGCAATAGATAACCGCCATCGACCTGGGAGTTCCATTTGGACTCAAATATCTGCGCAACAAAAGGCGGAGCGAGGTTTACGAGCCAAAGCAAAATCAGCAATCTAATAAAGAGCGCCATTTTTCAATTCCAGGACGATAGATTTGCACACACCAGCTAATCGCCAAGCGCTGAAGGCTTATCTTTGAGCTGTTGGGCGACAGGATAACGCAGGATCATGGTCAGCAGGAATCCCGCAACGGGAAGCACACCCATGCACTTGATCGCCACAGGGACGCCGAAATGATCTGCTATGACGCCCAGAAGGGTCACGCCGATCCCTCCCGCTCCGATGGCGAAGCCGACCACCAGGCCCGATATGACCCCGAGGTTGTCCGGAAACAGGTTCTGTCCCATAACAATAGTAACTGTAAAAGTGGAAATAAGGACCAGCCCAAATAGAAAAACAATGGCAAAAAGGGCCGCGCCTTGCAGCCACAGTATGAATGGAAACATCAGGGCGCAGCTCAACATCGAAAACCTCAGCCAGAAAAGGTGGCCCCACCTGTCGGCCAGGGGAGATCCGGCAAGGGTCCCCAGTGCGCCTCCGATTAGCAAAAGGCTGACAAGTTTCCCGGCAAAGACTGGGTTGCCTTTCAGATAATTAATGTAATAGAAGGGGATGTAGGTCATCAGGCCGAAAAGAATCCAAGTCCTCATTATGATCGTGCATATGATTAGAAAGAGCGCCAGGTAGGCGGCTTTTGAGCTTGATGTTTTCCCCTTGGAAGCTGGTTGAGTCCCAGAGTTCGGCACTGCAACGCTCCGGCGAAACACGATGATCGCGGTCACAAAAAGCATGGGCAGCAAAAACATCCAGCCGAGAGATAAAAAGCCCCCGTATTGTATGATGCACAGAGCTAGGATCGGGCCGAGCGCCATTCCCGTATTACCGCCAACCGAGAAGACCGACATTCCGGTCGCCATCCTCTGGCCGGTAAAAAAACGAGCGGTTTTGAATCCTTCCGGATGGTAGCAGGCTATACCCATGCCGCTGATCGCCACCGAAAGCAGAACCAGACTGTAGTTTCGAGCCAGGGGGAGGAGGCAGAAACCTGCCCCGGCCAGAAAAGCTCCCAGAGGCAGAAGGAAAGCCTTCTCTTTTTTATCGGAGATCAGGCCGAAGAAGGGCTGAATTACCGAAGAGGTAATATTGGACATGATGAGGATTATGCCGGCCATAGTATAAGACAGATTCAGATTGTCTTTGAGAAAGGGAAGAACTGCAGGCAGCGCTCCCTGGAATGTATCCACGACCAGATGGCCGCTCGAAAGCAACAAAAGCACTTTGAAATTGAATCTGCTCACTATAGAATTCCGCTTGTTCCCGGTGGGATTTTTGGGGGGAATTTAACCGCTTTTTCATAAAATGAAAACCAAATAGCGATCCTTGCAATGGAAAAAGATCATACGAAAATCCTCGCCGCCATTCTGATAATGTCCAGCGTTATGTTTGGGTTTTTCCTGAGTCGCTCGCGCTGGAGCGCACGGTTGCCGGAACCGGAGTTGCACCCGGCCGTTATGGTGGAGGTGAAAGGAGATATTCCCAAACCCGGGATCTACGCACTTGACAGCGCCACAGCCACCGTGGCTGCGGCCGCCACCATGGCAGGCTGCCCATGGCAAATCCCGGCGGCTGTCGCGCCTCAAAAACTTGTCTCTGGACAATCCCTGGAAATTCTTAGCCGCAAGACGGAAATCACAATAAAATTCGGACGCATGCCCGGCGCTGCCCTGCTGGCCGCCGGGCTCAAGCTCGACTAGAATTCAGCCTCCCTTGACGAGCTTCTTCTCATTCCTCACATGCGTCCCGAAATTGCGGCCTATATCATAGAAAAACGGCGGGAAAAAGCGTGGGAACAAGTCGATGATTTGATTGAAATCCGTGGAGTCGGCTTAAAAACCGCACAAAAACTTAAGGATTACCTGGAGATATCGGCTCACAACGGGCGGTGAGTGTCCCCAAATCCGCACTCAAAAATGAGCCCCCCGTCCTGGAAATAGCTTATTGAGCTTGCCTAAAAAGAATATTTCTGCGACATTTAGCCTTTGAAAACTAAAACAATACAAACTGGAGTTTATTTTTGAACTTTCCCAAACTAAGAATTGGCGATTTGCTGGCCAATGTCCCTATTATACAGGGCGGCATGGGTATTGGGGTGTCTCTTTCAGGTCTAGCCTCGGCTGTAGCGAACCAGGGGGGAGTCGGTGTAATAGCGACTGCCGGAATAGGTGTTTTAGGTTTCGACAAAGACACAGGTTACGTCGAAGCCAGCATCAAGGTGTTGCGCGAAGAGATCAGGAAAACTAAAGGCATCCTCGGCGTAAACATAATGGTCGCCCTGACCAACTTTGCCGATATGGTCGAAACCTCGATAGCGGAGGGAGTTGACCTCATTGTGTCCGGCGCGGGACTTCCGCTTGACCTTCCCAAGTATCTGAAGGATGGGGTCAAAACCAAGCTGGTCCCTATAGTGTCTTCCGCTAAAGCGGCGCGAATCATCTGCAAAAGGTGGCTCTCGCGATTTAACAGGCTTCCGGACGCATTTGTAGTGGAAGGTCCGCTGGCTGGAGGCCACCTGGGTTTCAGTGTGGAGGAGCAGGACGACCCGAGGTATGCCCTTGAGAAGATAGTTCCTGAAGTTGTCGAGGCGGTCAGCGTTTTCGAACGGGAAAACGGGGTCCAAATCCCGGTGATAGCCGCTGGGGGGATATATACCGGCGCGGATATCCTTGAGTTCATCAAGCTAGGTGCGGCGGGGGTCCAGATGGGTACCCGATTCGTTGCGACCCACGAGTGCGACGCAAATATCGAATTCAAAAAAGCCTATATAAACGCAAAAGAAGAGGACATCATAATCATAGAAAGCCCCGTAGGGCTTCCCGGCAGGGCTATAAAAAACGATTTTATAAAGAGCATCCAGAGTGGGGAGAAAAAGCCATTCAAATGCCCTTACCACTGCATCACCTCATGCAACTGCACGGACAGCCCTTACTGCATAGCCATGGCCCTGGCCAACGCCAGGAAAGGAAAACTCAAAGCCGGGTTCGCTTTTGCCGGAAAAAACGCCTACAGGGTGGACCAGATCCTGTCGGTCAAGGAACTGATGGAGTCGCTGGCAGAGGAATTCGACAAGGCCTCAAATCAGTCCGATGGATGACTCGGACCCGCGTCCGCCCAACGCGTCCGATAGACACGCGATGCAGTCGCCTTCCGCGCTCCACAATGTGACACTATTTAGGGATGCTGGCGAGCACGCTTCACAAAGTGAAAGCGTGCGACGCCCGCAGAGCGTAGATTGTTCTCCTGTTTTGCTTCACCTTCTTGATGTGCTGGACGGTGGGCTTGCCTTCAACTGTACGACACTCATTCACGTGGCATGTCGGATAGCTCCGCCAACAGCAGTGGCACTTATTTTTGCATTGAGCATTTTTTTTAATTAAACGTTATATATAAGTTTATCATACGAGGGATCATATCCCGGCGAGGTTTGCCGTTAGTAATAGTAAGTGCCCTTCTTTTTTCTCCGCCACTTACCCGTAGCCCATCCTATGAACCAGCCGGAAAGCAGGACAAGCGCTCCGGTCACAAACCACCGGATGTTTTGGGAGACCTTTAGGTTTTCGTTTTCCTGAACCAGCGTTTGTATATTTTCCTGAGCGTTCGTCAGGCTGGCTTTTGCGGAATCATTCTCGGACTTGAGCTTCAGGTAATTTGCCGAGCCCTCTTTTAGCATCTCGTAGGCTGCATTGAGCTTGGTGAGATTGTCCGTGAGTTCTTTTTCTCTTTGCGACAGCTCCGTTTTCTCCTTGCCAACTTCGCCCATTTGCGCTTTCAATGTCGCATTTTCCTCTTCGAGTTTCTTTGCTGTTGGCGAACCGGGCTGCAGTTGGCTCAGAAACCTCAAGGCTACCCATCCTACTTGTATCTCGCCGTCCGGTTTCCGGTAACGCACTTTGGCATATGCCTGCGGGTTCACTAATTCGACGCTGGAAGCAGGTGGAATATTTAGAATGATTTTGCCGCTGGTTGACGGAGTGGCGCGAAGCGGGAGCTCCCGGGTGTCGGTCGTGTATTCTGTTACGGCCAGTACGGCGCCCGCCGGGGTCAGGATCGCCAGGGCAGCCGCCAGCGCAAGCGCAGATCGGAATCTATCCATATTCTTTTGCCTCGCAACCTGATAAATACATTAATAACTTATTTGCAAATAGACAAAAGGCATTATAGATTCGCATCCTGCGACTGGCAAGGGAAAACCCTGCGTGGTGCATCTTTACCGGCCCTCAATACCCGAAAGTCACAAAAATATGCAAAAGCTTCCTGAACTGATTGACACACACGCTCACCTGGATTTCCCTGAATTTGCCGGTTCCATCCCGGCCACCATTAAACGGGCGCTGCATGTCGGGGTCAGCGTGATCGTTACGATAGGAATCGATATCGAGACGAGCCGCAAAGCGGCAGAAATAGCCCGGAGCTATCAGCGGATTTACGCCTCAGCCGGGATTCATCCGCACGCTTCCTTTAGCATGGATGCCGGAGATATCCTGGAACTGAAAAAAATTGCCGCCATCCGCAGAGTTGTTGCGATCGGTGAAATCGGGCTTGACTATTTCCGCGACAGACAACCACGTCCGATCCAAAAAGAGTGCATGAAGCGTCAGATCGAGATGGCTGTTGAAATAGCGAAACCGGTGATTTTTCACATTCGGGACGCCTGGGAGGATTTTTTTCAAATCGTACCGGAATTTGCTTCCTCAGTGCCCCCTTCGGTTATGCACTGTTTTTCAGGAGACTGGGCAATTGCGAGCAGATGCCTCGACATGGGATTCTATCTATCTATACCTGGCGTGGTCACATTTCCCAAAGCCGAATCGCTCCAAGAGGTGGTAAAGCGTGCGCCATTGGACAGGCTGCTTGTGGAGACCGACTCACCCTATCTCGCCCCTGTGCCGTACAGGGGCAAGACAAACGAACCTGCTTACCTGCTCCATACGGCCCGAAAAATCGCCGAGTGCCGCAAAGAATCCTTCGAAAAAGTGGCCGCTCATACCACTCAAAATGCGCGGACGGTCTTTAAAATATAGCGGATGGCGTTAAAGCATGAAAAGTCAGACGAGAATTTTTCTCATTTTTTTCATGATAATTCTTTGTATTGGCGCCGACCGGCTTACAAAAGAGATAGTTAGATCGGACCTGACTGGAGCAAAGCCTTTAACATTGCTGCAAGGAATGCTAACTCTTGACTATGTCGAGAATAAGGGCGGGGTTTTCACTCTCGAGGGACTTCTGCCGGAAATGTGGCGCGGGAAAATCGCCACTATGGGAGTCGCCGTATTGTTGGGCCTGGGCATTCTCTTTCTAATGATTGCCAATGGACTTCGATTTCTTACGGTGCTTGGTTTATCCCTGTTTTTGGGTGGCAGCCTGTCTAACTTATTTGATCGAATTGCATTCGGAGGGGTGGTTGACTTTGTCAAGTTCGGTTTGGTTGGACTTCGCCCCTACATTTTCAACCTGGCCGATGTGGAAATAGGAATAGGAATAACTATTGCTATCTTTAGCATCGCAATAAATTTTGTAAAAGCCGGCCATTCTAAATTCATTGAGCGTGTCTGATAACAGGGGCAAGCGGATCGGCTTCAGTTCCCGTACTGACCCTGGATCATGGTCTTGCATTGTGGATCTGGAGTATCTAAGAGCATAATTGCAATTTCCTGTTGCCTTAACTTAAAATATATTTATAATAACTGTAATCCGCAATTGGTTCGAGCTTAACGACGTTGGTTAAACTCGATTTTTCCTTTGAACGAATTATCTTCACGATGGAGGGTTGCGCCAATGGCAAGAAAAATAATCGAAATCGCATCAGAGATCGTACAGACTCAAGTTTCTTTAGCTCCAATGTCAGCTACTGAGATCACGTCATCACTCCGGCAAGTCTTTGGTACTCTCATGGAACTGCAAAAGGCAGAATCCGGCGAAATTGAACTGGCCCTGGCACAGGAACCTGGCGCTGTACAGGAAAAAATCCCTGGACCAATCACAGCGGAAAGTTCAATTCAGAATGATAAGGTAATCTGTCTTGAATGCGGTGCCGAAATGAAGCAATTGACTCAGAAACATCTGACATCCCATGGCATCAGTTCAAAAGAGTACAAGAAGAAATACGGCTTTTCAATGCGAACTCCTCTGGCTGCAAAAGCATTAACTAAGGCGCGCAGCAAGGCTGCAAAGAAGAGGGGATTACCAGCGAATCTGGTGAAAGCCATAGAGGCGAGAAGACAGAGCAAGGCGCAAAACGTTGCGTCAGATTCACAGGAAAAGAAGAAACCTGTGGTGAAAAGACGCCGTAAGCAGAAGAGCGAATAAATCGGTTTGCGCCGTTTAATGAGATAAGCTTGAGATTTGTTCGCCCGTAAATAATCGTGATGTTTTCTAAGACGAATTGTGCGTGACCGTCTCCAGTAACCGCCTGTAGTAAGCATAATTCTCAAAGGTTACGTCCGCGCGAATTCTGCCGTCAGCTAGAGGTACGTATCCGCCATCGGCCAGAAGTGGGGGGACCTTCTGTTCGATCTCCCGTTTTATGGCTTCCTTGCCGCGCCGGAGTGCATCCAGGTCGATACCTCCTATCAGGCGTAAATCCCGGCCAAACTCTTTGCGAATGTCACGATAGTCCATCGCCTCGATATTCACCTCGCAGGCCCACAGGCAGTTGAAGCCCCACTTCAAAATACTTGGAATCAATATCCGGGCGTTTGCATAAGTGCGAAATATTATGGTCTCCACACCATATTGTCTGATCACGGCTAAAACCGGCTCATAGCTTTTGAGCACCAATTCTTCATACATCCCCGGTGATATCAATGGCTTGTCATTGCCGCCGATAGGTTCGCTGAACACGACTGCATCCACATCGACCATTCGCAGTAAACGTTCGGTCAGTTTGGCTGCAAACTCACCCTGAATCGACATGCTCTCCCGCACGAGCTGCGGATCGTATATTAGCAGCTCGATCAATCCGCACGAGCTGCGGATCGTATATTAGCAGCTCGATCAATTCACGGAAGCGGTCCCACCCACGTATACCCATTGAGAGGAAAAAGCCGCGGTGTACCCGCAGCATCAAAGGGTAAGCCCTCGCCTTTCCAGCCTTTATATGAACGGTCAAATCTCCCGGCAGGCGGCCATCGTCACTGTAATCGAGACTCTTTCGCAAAACCGCCAACTCGGGGAGCGAAGCAGGCCATTTTTTTATCTGTGGAACCGGATCAACGTCAGGCTCCAGTTCCGCATGACGATCTGAGGGAAACACCTTCCGGAGATCAACGCCACGCTTAAGCCCTTGTTTTCGCCAGACCTTCAGGACCTCATCCCTTATTCCCTCTTCGAAATAAGGGACACGATCCGGTTTGCCAAATCGCATCACTTCCAAAAACCTCTCACGGCTGTTCATCGTCAGCCTTTCGCTCTGCGTACTCGACTCCATGTGAGTATCTCATCTAATTCAGATTGCAAGCAGGTTAGTTTGCGGTTCCTTCCAACGGTGAAAAATTGCCAGCCCCCGCCAGGTAAGCAAATCGATAATCACACCAAGACAGGCCCCCGCCACTATGTCGCTGAAAAAGTGGTATTCGGTTACAAGCAAAGCCGATGCAAGGACAAAGAGCAATCCTGCGCACACGGGACGCAGCCGGGGGAAGTACCGGCCGATTCCCAGCATCAGGACAGTGAAGACCGCCATGTG
>OMOE01000135.1:0-12613 GCA_900290365.1 Syntrophobacter sp. SbD1
CCTCAGCAGAAGGCCGCAGAGCGAGTACACCCCGGCGTGCCGGGCGTCCGATATATCGCAGTTTTTCTGAACCTGACGCTGCAGGCCGGATATTTCCGGTTTCAATGCGCCCTCTTGAAAACCGTTGCGCAGGAGGAAAACGGGAGTTCGCGGCCCCTCGGGACAGCCAAGCGGGAACCATGCGCCATTGCAAGTTTCTAACCCCAGTTTTTATCCATGCCGACAACAAATTACCTTTTCACGCGGCTTTTTGGAAGCCGAGAACTTACATATCATATTGAGTTCGCCATGATCGAAGTCCATTCCGGGAACGGTGATAAGCCATGCCGGGGACTGCTTTTGAAAAGGTATGCGACGAAAGCCGGAAGCGTTGACGGATTCAGGTATTGACCTATGCCGGGATCGGCTGTCGGCGGAAATAACTGGAAAAACCCTTACTCGACAATGTCATTACTCTTCCTCTCGCCCCACTGGCCCAGGCAAGCGTTGCCTGGGCCACCCGAATCTTGAGGGGTAAGTCGATTCGAGCATCCAGGATACGCACTATGAACCGGAATTGCTGCGGGCATGTGAAACAGGGGCAGAGCCGCACGGATTGCACAAGCTAGCGCAGCAATTGCCACAACTGAGAGCTGCGAAAGGGGCCGTAACGACAGCGGCCGATACCGCCACCGCTCCATAAACTATCGCGCCCGCTGCCACGAAAGGCGCGGCAAGCACGTCGCCCCAGCATGGACAGGTGCTACAAGAGCAATCCGCCTGCGCGCTGAACAAGCCGCCGCTGACAAGGACCAGAGTAAGCGCGATTCCAATAATCAGTGCTTTTCTCATTTTTATCTCCTGTCCTGAACATCCTAATTGTTGGTGGATGCAGAGATCAGGGCCATTGACAAAAACAAACTACCGGGAAAGTGGCTTTTTTGATCTGACATCCATCCTGATGTTTTGGAGAACCATCAACATGATTGATGTGGCTGTTTTCCTTCTCTTCTTATTTTGTGCCATATCCCTCCTCTATCTTGTCGGAAAAATAGTGCGGCCACTCCGACAAATCCTGGCTTGAACCAACTCACCACTGTCTAAATAATCACTGTAAGTGTCAAATGGCAGGGGTGATTTTGGAGAGTAGGAATTGGGTAATAGTCAATATCAATATCCCTTTATATGCTTAAGTTTCATCGTGTTGACAGGAGGGCGTGGCAATCGGATCTCGCCATATTTTCCTCACTTTGAAAGGTAATGTGCGGGAAGTTCTGCAAAAGAGAATGATACAGGTTCCAATCATGGAGCAAGAGCGCCTGCGGCAAGGCAAAAGTAAAAAGTAAAAAGGCAAAAGTACGCCTGCGGGTGGAGATCCTCCTCTTTTATTTCTTCGAGAGGCAGGAGTCAACTGAGTTTCGGGCCAAAACGGCTTGGCTCAGTTGTGCTCCCGTGTATTTTTAAATGAGATGTCAGGCCAATTTTCGATAATATATTCAAGGCGCCATGCACTGGGAGCGAGATAGGCCATGTGCCCTTCTGAATCATGGGCCAAATTAGACAGGTGTTTCCTCTCAAAATCCTCGAACTTTTTCTTGTCATCGGAGCCAATCCAACGGGCCGCAGAAAAGCCCGCCGGCTCGTAGACCGCATCTACGCCGTATTCGGCCTTAAGCCTGGCCACGGTCACATCGAACTGCAGGGCGCCAACGGCGCCGAGTATGTAGTCCGAGCCCACCAGGGGGCGGAAGTACTGTACGGCGCCCTCCTCGGCCAACTGAGTCAAGCCCTTTTGAAGCTGTTTTACCTTCAATGGGTTCTTGAGGATCACCCGCCGGAAATGCTCCGGGGCAAAATTGGGGATTCCGGTGAAGCGCAGAGGTTCTTTATCTGTGAAAGTATCTCCAATCTTGATGGTTCCATGATTGTACATACCGATTATGTCCCCTGCATATGCCTCTTCGACATTGGTCCTGTCCTGGGCCATAAAGGTGGTGGCATTGTTCAGGGTGATTTCCTTGCCAAGCCGATGATGAATGACTTTCATTCCCCTGGTGAACTTCCCGGAGCAGATCCTCAAGAAAGCAATCCGGTCCCGGTGAGCGGGGTCCATATTGGCTTGAATCTTGAACACAAATCCTGAAAAAGGCTCCTCAAAGGGAGAAACATCCCTGGTCACTGCGGGTCTTACTCCCGGCGCCGGAGCCATTTCAATGATGGCGTCGAGCAATTCCCTGACCCCGAAATTGTTGAGAGCACTGCCGAAGAACACCGGCGTCTGGTTTCCCCTGAGATAATGGTCCATCTCGAATGGATTGGCAGCCCCTTCGAGCAATTCCACGTCCGCGCGCAGATCATCGGCCTGGCGTCCCAGCAGTTTATCCAGCTTCGGGTCAGCCAGATTCCTGATCAGAACTCCCTGCTGCTTTCGGGTTTCCTGGTTGAGTGTAAAAAGTTGGAGTTCCTTGCGGTAGAGATTGTAGACCCCTTTGAAACTCTTCCCCATGCCGATAGGCCAGGAGAGCGGCGTACACTCGACCTGGAGCTTGTCTTCTATCTCGGCCAGGATATCGAGCGGCCCCATGCCTTCCCGATCCAGCTTGTTAATGAAGGTGATAATGGGAGTGTTGCGCATTCGACAGACCTCCATCAGCTTCTCTGTCTGCGACTCCACTCCCTTCCCGCTGTCAATGACCATCAGAGCGCTATCGACCGCAGTGAGAACCCTGTAGGTGTCTTCCGAGAAATCCTGGTGCCCGGGCGTATCGAGAAGGTTCATCTCGAAGTCCCTGTGGGAGAATTTCATTACCGAGGTTGTGACGGAGATGCCTCGCTCCTGCTCGATGGCCATCCAATCGCTGGCGGCGTGACGGGCGGCCTTGCGTGCTTTGACAGCCCCGGCTATTTGAATGGCGCCTCCAAAGAGGAGCAGTTTTTCCGTTAATGTCGTCTTGCCGGCGTCGGGATGACTGATAATCCCAAAGGTCCTGCGCCGTTTGATTTCTTTGTTATTGGGTTGATTCATTTGATCTCTTTCCTAATACATGCTCCGGGTTTGCGAGTTTGGACTTCAACCCTGAAAAGGTGGAAAAGTCCCGCACGCGGCCCGGTTGCCCACCGTGACGGCAGAGATGTCAGGCAATCCCGAAATGCGGCGGATATGACGGCGCTTGCGATTAATCACCAATAAAGCAGGTGGGCCTCTTCAATCAAGGCGGATTTCCATGCATTGGATGGACTGATCCGGACGGGCGAAAAAAGAGAGGACACTGGCAATCATTCTTGGTGGAAGTCGAAGTCACTAAACCCGGTTCTCCAAAACGAAAGTATGTTCACACAGGCTGGCTCAAACAGCCGTTATTTCCAGCAATCTGTCAGTATAAAGTAAATAGATGCTCCCGGTCAACACTGCAAGGCGGAAGCAGAACAAACTAAACAATTTGCGGTCCCGTAAAGTTAGTTATCGGGGTCGGAGCGCAAGAGGCCGGATGAGGAACTCGCCGGTTATGTGGAAGGTAATG
Source organism: Syntrophobacter sp. SbD1 (assembly GCA_900290365.1). Lineage (GTDB taxonomy): Bacteria > Desulfobacterota > Syntrophobacteria > Syntrophobacterales > Syntrophobacteraceae > SbD1. The sequence continues at coordinate 3,501 of OMOE01000135.1, forward strand.
GAGCGCAAGGTCCGCAGATGTTTTTCCAAAACATACAATGGGAAGGACGGTGAAGCGTGTTCAATTATCTCTGTGGGACGTTGAAATCTCAGGCGGCTCGAAAGTTCAAAACGTCCGGATCATTTCCGTTATGCGATCAGTGCCAGCTCTGATTTTCCATGGGAAGATAAGGCAAAATTCGTTGAATCTAATTTGAGACCACGTAGAATCATGGGAATGGTTTTGCTCCCTTGGTGCTACGGGTGACATGTTTTCCACAAGCTATCCTGTATGTGCATTGTAGACGGATCTGCGAAAGGTGTTGAGCATATTGAAATATCTTCACATTTTTGTTGTGTTGCTGATTGGATCCTATCCTGCATTACCTGTGGCAGACCAGGAAGTCGAGTATCGGTCCGGAGCGCCTAAGTTTGAAGAAGTTTGGAATCAATTTTATGCAGATCCTGGACACGAGCCTGAACTCGCTGATACATTGATAAATGCCAGAAGGAAGATGACCGGCACGATCTGCGAAGCAATAAAACACATTGACATGAAATGCCGAAGATATGCTATTGAACCTCTTGGGTTTATTGGGGACAACCGGGCGCTTCCCACACTGCAAATCATTCTGAAGGATGAAAAGGAGAAGGACTATTTTCATGGTGACGCATTAAAAGCCATATACTTGATTGACGAAAGGCTGGGCACAACTTACGCGAACGAATTCATCGGGTCAAACGAATACCTCACAATGATCGGTAAGGCTATTCTAACAAAGGCGTCATGGCTCAAGGAGCGTCCCAAAGAAGACTGAATCCAAACGCGTCAACGGATCATCAGGAAATGGAGCCCATATGAGTGCTTTTGAGAGTTTCGCACCCTTCGTCCCGAGAACGATGAACGATTTGTCAAGCTTCGCGACCCTAGGGGTCATCACCCTTCCGACGTTCCTAATGTCATCCTGGCATCGAACCCGCCGTTTTGCACACGTCCCATTGATAGCACTCTCTTTTTTGATAGGCGGATTTGCTTGTTACAGACTTGGCGAGGATTTCCGGTCCCTTGATCCGTGTGGCACTGGGGCTGGAATATTTGTGGTATGCCTCGTGTGGATCGGAATATGGTTATTCACTGCTGGTCTCGTCCTGCTGATCTGGCAGAGTTCGCGGACTATAGTCGGGCGAATCGTTGTTTGGGGTCTGCCCCTTTACATGCTCGCCTGCGTTTTGGGCGGTATTTTCGGCAGGTATTTGGCGTGATAGAGCGAACTCGACAACAAATCAGCTCTGAAAAGCTGCTGCCTAATTACAAGGTGGGTACAGTAAGATATCACCTCATTTTTCAGTCGGCATCGAATCCTAAGTGAATTGGTCATCTGCGCGGACGCATCATCGTTTCCGGAAGAATAGGTCTTAAGACGAGTTCGCCGTAAATGCCATGTTCGGTCGCAGGAGAATAAATTGAATATGATCACGAAACCAAACTTGATCATGACCTTCACCGCGATGCTTCTCTGTGTCTTGGCGGGCGAAGTATGGGCAGGCGATAAAATCGGTTCGATAGACCCCGGCAACGGGCCTATTTACTTTGCAGTTTTCGAAGGCAATTGTAAGAGCCTCACCATTGAAGGGATTCCAACAGAAAAAGAATGCGCCCCCATCCTCATGGTTTCAAAGTTTCAAAGTGGCAGAGCCGTTTTTCTGCTGCAGCAAATCAAAGGAAACGTAATTGCATTCCGTGGCGCCAAGTTGAACGAATTTGACGGTGCATATCAAGTTTACGAGGTAGATATTAACAAAAAAGACCGACCTGCCACGGGAAGCTGTCATTTCGAAGTCACATCTCGAGGTTCAAGGACTTTGAAGTGTGAAGCGACGAGCGATGGAGAACGATATTCGACTGATTTTGTCATCAACAAGATCAAGAATGTTTTGGATAAATAGTGAGCTGACTAGCTATAGAACCAGTGGGCGGACGTGGGCGAGCAACCAGGTTAGTATTTCGTAATGGAGTCATTATGGTAGTGCCGCAGAAGTCTTGAGATCGCCTCCTCTATGGCGTTCTGCGGTGAGGTATCCGGAATCTTTCAATGTTTGGATCGCATCTGCATTTTCCCGCTTTCCGGAAACACTGGCAAATTGATATGGATTGGGTTGGAGCAGGAAGCTGTAGGGTCCCAACGGGAGGAGATGTTTGGGCATGAAACATCCAAGTGGGGTCCCGACAGTTGATTCTTTCTTAACCCAACAATATTGCGCTTTAGGGTGGCCCGACCCCTATGCCGCTATTTTGAGACTGACTCGCATTCCAGCTCTTGTTGCAAGAGTAATAAGCATTTCAAGGCTAAATCTCTCCCATTTACCTCTTGTAAGGTCTGAAATCCTGGACTGGCTTACACCAAGTATTTCAGCCGCCTTAGCCTGTGTCAGTTGTTTTGTTTTGATAAATTTGCGGAGATCAGCCATAAGATCGGCACGCATTTGAAGAACTGCGGCTTCATCCGGAGAAAATCCCAAATCGATAAATACGTTCCCGGAAGAGGTAAGAATCTCCTCACTCATTGGTTACCCTCCGATCTGTTTGTATCTTTGGCGAGCCAATTCCATGTCTTGCCGGCTCGTTTTTCGACTCTTTTTGTTGAATGAATGAAGCACGTACACTGCGTCGCGCAACTTCGCGACATAGATTACGCGCCACTCACCCAATACATGAATACGAATTTCTTGTGCGCCAGGTCCGATGGCCTGGATTGGCCTCCAATCGCTCGGATCGAGTCCACTCTGAACCGCACGAAGCTCAAATCCCGCTGCCCGGCGGGCTTCATCCGGGAAGTTCCGGAGATCGTCCAAGCTCGATCCTACGAATTTTAACGGCTTCATGTTCACTATCTCATTATATAAGTGTTTGTATATTCCGCAACTCGAATAATCGAGGAATCCCCTCGCACGTCCCTTTTCATGGTTTCAGCAACAAGAAGGGGGGCAAGCCTACACTTTTCATACCCCCTTTCACACGATCATAATGACCAGGTTCGGTATTGCTATTAAGTATCCTATGGACTACAATCAAAATGATCTTTCTTGCCGCGACAAACACTCAAGACAAGGCCATCAAAAAGGCGCTGGATCTGGCGCGAGAATTATAGGAGCTCTTCATGGCAAAAACTCAAACACGACCCTGGGATGTGGCGGAACATCTGGAAACAGATGAAGATATGGCAGCTTACCTGGAAGCTGCACTGGAAGAAGGGGACGCTTCGCTGGTAGCAGCCGCCTTGGGGGACATCGCTCGTGCTAAAGGGATGGCGCAAATCGCCAGCGAAACGGGCCTCGGGCGCGAGAGCCTTTACAAGGCTTTGTCATCTGAAGGTAATCCGGAGTTCGCAACGGTGCTAAAAGTCGTGCGGGCGCTTGGCTTGCGGTTGTGCGCTACGCCTGCGGCAAGGCAAAAGTAAAAAGGCAAAAGTACGTCTACGCGTGACATCCTTCTATATTATTACTTCGCGGCTTCGCGCCTCAAGAGCGACCGTAGCCCCTCGAACGAATCGCTGGATTGCGAATATTACACCATGGATTGTGCAATGCGAGGAGGAAGATGTTTGTGCGTGAAACCTCGAAACGCCCCCATGGAAGGCGGCGCTACCGCTTTACGGTTTCTACGAACTGTTCCAGCGTTTTTACGTTATGGCACGGCAGAAAGTGATCGACGTAGGGCAGGGCGGCCGCCATGCCCATGCACAGTGGTTGGTAGCGTTCGTATTTCAGGTTGGGGTTGAGCCAGATTACTTTTTTAAACTTTCTTTTAAAAAGGTTCATCTGGGAGCGAAGCACTTCGACATCGCCTTTGTCCCACCCATCGCTCAGGATAACCAGGATTCTGTTGCGCTTGATATATTTAGCCCCGAAACTGCCGGCGAACTGCTGAAAGCAGCCCCCGATGTCTGTGCCCCCGGACCAGAAAAGCACACGCTTTGAGACCATGCTCATGGCGGTGCGCACGGAGCGCAAATGCAGCAGGTCCGTAATGCGCATCACCCTGGTGCCGAACACGAACGTTTCCGTGCCTCGCAGGTAACGCTGCAGTTGGTAGACAAACTGTATCAAAAAAGTACTGTAAACGTCCATCGATCCGCTTACGTCGGCAAGCAGGACCAGCTTGGTCTCCTTTGGCTTTTTCTCTTTTCTCAGTATGCTCACTATCTCGCCGCCCCGCTGGGTGGAATCGCGCATCGAGCGTCTCAGGTCGACGACACTTCCCCTTTTGGAGGGTTTGAAGCGCCGTCCCTTGCGCTCACGGGTCCTGAGCCGCATTCTCTTGAGCAACTCTTCGAGAAGGGGCATCTCGCTTTCCAGAATGCGCTCAAAGTCCTTCTCGCGCAGGCTTTCGTAGATGGAATGAGCGAGCACGGGGGCCTCTTCGTCCTGGGCCAGCCGTTTTTTCCCCGATTTCCTGGAGCTTTCCACGGCAGACTCCATGTCGAGCCTTTTCGCCACAGAGGGCGACTGCTCTTCGGCGTCCTCTTCGCCGTCATCGGGGGGCATCGGGATTCTCGGACCAGTCCCCCAGAACTTCATGTACAGCCGGTTGAACAGGCCCAAGTGTGTGTGGTGGATTACCATGCAGACGCGAAGCGCCATATAGAACTGGAATTGGTCCTCGATGTCGATAAGAGTCAGGGCCCGGGCAGCATTTATCTCGCTGACGGTATGCACGGGAAAGCGGTTCCTGCGAAGAAAGTTCATGAACCGGACAACGCGCTCCATGAGCGCCATCGACCGGCTTCCATTATCTTCCCGCGATCTTGCCGGATCGCTCATGATATTTCTCCAATGAAATTTTAGATTTTAGATTTTAGATTGGATTGCCAAGTCCTAACCAGAAATTCGACGATCTTGAATTTGCAATCATAAATCTAAAATCTAAGATTCGACTGTTGCCAAAAATTCCTTTTTGCCCTCCTTGAAACGCTTTACGTCCTCGTGGAATTTGAACAGGCAGCCCGAGGTCATGTCCATGGTCTCCTCGTCGATATCGCTTTTTCCAAGGAGCGCAATGGCTTCGGCCCAGTCGAGCGTCTCGGCTACACCCGGCCGCTTATAAAACTCGTACTGCCGGAGGTTATTCATAATGCGGGCGATCTTGGCGGCAAGCTCGGTGTGCAGCCGGGGGACCTTGGCAAGGATTATCTCCATCTCCCGCTCAGGGGCGGGGTAGTCGATAAAGTGGTACAGGCACCTCCGCTTCAGAGCATCGTGGAGTTCCCGGACACGGTTTGAGGTCACAATGACTAGGGGCCGGTTGCGGGCCTTAATCGTCCCGTATTCGGGTACCGAGACCTGAAATTCCGAAAGCATTTCAAGCAGGAAGGCCTCGAATTCCTCGTCAGCCCTGTCGATCTCATCGATCAGGAGGACTTTTTTCTCCTCGCCCTGTAAGGCCATCAGCAGCGGCCTTGGAATAAGAAACTCCTCCGTAAAAACGTCTTCCAGGTGGAATCCGGAACTGGGGCATGCGTCGATTGCTTTTATTTTCAGCAACTGCTTTGCATAGTTCCACTCATAAATAGTGGAGGTCGCATCGAGTCCTTCGTAGCATTGCAGGCGAATCAGCTTTCTTTCCAGCACGTCTGCAATAACCTTTGCGACCTCTGTTTTCCCGACACCGGGCTCGCCTTCCAGAAGCAGAGGCTTTTCCATCTCCTGGGCCAGATAGAGCGAAAAGGCGAGCTCATCGTCGCAGATATAGTTTTTTTCCCGCATCGCGGCTTTTATCCGCTGCATGGCTTCGCGGGTCTTCATAGCGTTTTCACCCTGTTGCGAAAGAATAATATCGCTTCCAGGACCGCCCCCCCCAGGGAGCGGGCCTTGTCCGATATAGTGTAGCAGTGCTCTTTGACCCGCCTGGGATCGACGTCGCCTATTTTAAACCCCTTCGGAACACTCTTGCCGTTCATGATCAGCCCTCGAACAATCCCGTCAAACGCCGCTGCAACCGGCCGGTCGCCGACACGGCAGACGACCTCTCCCTGCTGGACTTCGGCCCCTATGTCGAGAACATGGCTGACCGTTCCTTCGCAGGGGGCCCGCAGCACGCGCTCGGCGCCGTATCCTTCGACCGGCGCGGGAACGCCCGTGTTCGGTTCAGCCGCGCCCTCAAAGATGAGCCGCCCAAGGTCGTGGCCCCGGTTTGTCTCGATCACTATATCGGCGTCTATACCCGCCTCAAAGCCGGGGCCGAGCGCGATGGTCAGCGGCGCCATATTGCAGCGCAGGCCTGTGTTCCGTTTTGCGATGGTCGCGTCGATGATGACGTCGGGCTTCAACTCGGCGTTGACCTTCATCCCCGCGTCCACCATAACCGGCAGATTCCCATCCAGCCATGCCCGGCGGGCCTCCGGGAGCGTCGCAACATGAATTGCGGTCACCCCCTCAACTGTGGTTTTGCCGTCTATAACCGCCTGCGCAAAGGATACAGTCCTACGGACGACCATGGGTTGCTCGACTTCGAGGATGAGCACCCGGAATCCGCTGCGGTGCAGGCGGCATGCGACTCCGGAGCCGAGGTCCCCACCTCCGCGCATAACGATAATTTCCCGTTCCATTATGATCGCGGTTTCTCCGATCTTTTGTTTTCCTCCAGCGCCTTCAGGATCTTTTCCGGAGTGATCGGAAGCTCCATAAAATTGACCCCGATAGCGTCGTATATAGCATTTACGATAGCAGGCGCGGGCGCAAGCTGCGTTCCCTCACCCGACTCCTTGGCGCCAAAAGGTCCGACAGGATCATCGGTTTCAATGCTGATTCCCTCCATCTCAGGCATTTCCATGGCGGTCGGGAATCCGTAGTCGAGGAAGGACGGGTTCATGACCTGGCCCTTTTCAGTTATAACATTTTCATACAGCGCGTGGCCAATCCCTCCCATGATGGAACCTTCGAGCTGCCCCTCGACCAGGAGCGGGTTGATAGGGGTGCCGCAATCATGGGCGGTGACCATCTTCACAACCTTGACCTTGCCCGTATCGAAATCTATCTCCACTTCGGCGGCCTGCGTCATAAACGAATAATTTGGCGCAAAATTACCTTCTTCGTTCAATAGCGTGGTAGGCTCCGAGGCCGGCGCCATCCATGAGCCGCGTCCGACAATCGGCATGGGAAGATCCGCATAGCGGTATCTTTTAATGGCTTCCATCAACGGCATCCCTTTATCCGGAGAACCCTTGACGTAAATTAACCGGTCTCTGGCCACCAAATCCAGCGGGTTGGCCTCCATCTCCTTGGCCACAAATTCAAAAAGCTTCTTTTTGAGAGAGGTGGCTGCCTCCAGGGCCGCATTACCTGCCCTGACCGTCACGCCGCTTCCAAAGGTGCCTGCATCGAGCGGAGTAATTCCCGTATCTGCGGCCGTCACCCGAATATCTTCAAGGCGAACGCCCAATTCCTCAGCCACAATTTGAGCAATAACGGTTTCGGCGCCCTGTCCGATATCGGCAGCGCCTGTAAGCAAGGTCACTGCCCCGTCCTGGCCAAGTTGAACCACGGCGCCCGAAGCCAGATGGCTCATGTTGCTGACTCCGCTGGGAAACGAGGCGCCGCCCATGCCCACTCCCCGCCCGTAGGGCAGTTTGCCTCGCTTTTCGCGCCAGCCGATGGCCTCGGCCGCTTTTTCCACGCTTTCGGAAAATCCGCACGTATTGATGATAAAACCACCCGGGTGCGGTTCATGCGCATGGAGGCTGTTCTTGATTCGCAACTCCGCCGGGTCGATGCCCATTTCAACCGCGATCATGTCCAATTGCCGCTCCACGGCAAAGCGAGCCTGGGGAATGCCGTGTCCCCGCATAGCGCCTCCGACGGGTTTATTAGTGTAGACGTGGTATCCCTCGTACACCAGGTTGGGGACCCGGTATGGAACCATCAGAAAATAACAGGAAAGAGTGATCATCAGAGGCGCGGTACTGTTATAAGCCCCTCCGTCCGCGTGCGCCCAGAACCGTTGCGCGTGAATCGTTCCGTCCTTTTTCATGCCGGTCTTGACTCTTACGTACATCGGATGGCGCTGCCTGGTGGCAACAAAGATCTCTTCGCGGTCATAGAGGAACTTAACCGGACGGCCCGTTTGTCTGGCGAACCAGCAGGCGCAGAAATCCTTGGAGAACATATCGATCTTCTGGCCAAATCCGCCGCCCACTCTTGGTTTGATGACCCGAATTTTACTCTCGGGGATCAGGATGGTTGTCGATATATTCCTTCTCAGGAAAAACGGGATTTGAGTTGAAGACCAGATCACCATCTCGCCCTTTAAAGGGTCGAACTGGGCAACGGCGGCGTGGGGTTCGAGGGGCGCATGGTTGACCGCCTGCGAGTAAAAGGTGTTGTCGAAGACCAAATCACAGTCGTCGAAAGCTTTTTCTCCCTCGCCAAAAGACTTGTGAATGCTGGCCGAGATATTATTTGGAGTATTGTCATGCACCAGGGGCGCGCCCTCTTTGATGGCATCCAACGGGTCGAAGACGCCGGGGAGTTGTTCGTATTCCACCTTGATAAGATCCAGGGCTTCCTCGGCAATTTCGGGATCCGTAGCGCAAACAGCGACTACGGCCTCGCCGACATGGCGCACTTTTATCTTTGCCAAAGCGAATTCGTCCTTGGCTTTGGGAACGATGCCGTAAGGTACGTCCGGGATGTCCCGGCCCGTAATGACCCCTTTGACGCCGATCAGCTTTTCGGCTTTCGATGTATCGATATTAAGAATTTTAGCATGGGGGAAGGGGCTTCTCAATATTTTCCCATGGAGCATGCCGGGCAGAACTATGTCATCTGTGAACCGGGCGGCGCCTTTGACCTTCTCGCCGGCGTCAAGCATGGGCAAACGGGCGCCAACAACCGAATATTTTTTCTCCATTTCATCCCTCCTTCGAGCTCTGGCCGGCGACGTCCATGACTGAGTCCAACACCTTTTTGTAACCCGTACAGCGGCACAGGTTACCGGCCAATTTTTTCTTCAAGCTTTCCTCTGTCGGCGACGGGTCCTCGTCCAGTACCGCTTTGGCCGTCAATATCATGCCGGGGGTGCAGAACCCGCATTGAAGCCCGCCGTTATCGATAAAGGATCTCTGCAATGGATGAAGTTCG
>OMOE01000135.1:12623-18687 GCA_900290365.1 Syntrophobacter sp. SbD1
CCCGCCGTTATCGATAAAGGATCTCTGCAATGGATGAAGTTCGCCTTCGTGGCTCAGACCTTCGATGGTGGTAATATTTTTGCCCACGGCGTCGACCGCAAGCATTATGCACGAGAGATAAGCCTCTCCATCTACCAGCACGGTGCATGCGCCGCACGCGCCCAGATCGCATCCCCTTTTTGTCCCCATGAGGCCGATCTTTTCACGAAGAACCTCCAGAAGGGTTAGATTGGGAGCGACCAGAAGCTCATAAGTATCGCCATTGACATTCAAATTTATCGCCTGTTTCATCACGCTTTACTCCCTCGTAAGGCAGACTCTCCTAATTGAGCTCACCCAGCATACTTTTGACGAGCATACCCATCATCTTTTTCTTATAAGATGCAGAATAAACGGAATTGTTGACCGGGCGGGCCGATTTTGAGGCCAACTCCATGATATCTTCCACCTTGTTTGTAAGAAGCGCGCCCTGGACTACAACCGGTTTGCGGTCCACAGCGGTAAAGGCGATCCTCAATGAGCCGCTTTCCTTGGACGCCCACAATGCGGCCCCCACTATCGGAAAATCGATACTCTCCCGGTTGGCTGTTTTTCTATAGATGGAGATTCCTTTCATGGAATCTTCGGGCAGGACGAATTCCGTGAGGATTTCTCCCTTCTTCAGGTTGAGCGGGTTTTTGCCGTCCCCCGAAAAGATAGACTCAAGCAGGACTTCTCTGGCGCCCTGCGCGTCCACCAGCTTTACTTTCGCGTTCATCGTCAAAAGGGCCGGGGCCATATCGCCGCAGTACGAGGAATAACAAATGTCTTTTTTATTTACGACGTAACAGGTCTCCCCACCCGCCTTGAAGCATAACTCCCTGGAGCTTCGCCACCATTTGGATTGGTTGAAATATTTGCACCTGTTCTGTTGACATATGTTGCCGCCTATGGTGCCCATGGTCTGATGGTGGTAAGAGCCAACCGACGAGGCGGCCTGCGCAAGACCCGGCGCAAATTTTAACACATCCGGATTTACGGAGACTTGCTTCAAGGGGGTTAGCGCGCCTATTTTCAACGTCCCGTTTTCTTTTCGAATAGAATCGAGCCCGGGTATTTTCTTGATATTTACGATCAAAGAAGGAAGATCGACACGGTGCTTCATGTTCACCAGCATGTCGGTACCCCCGGCCAGTATCCTGGCCCCCCCTTCCTTTATTAAAATTGAGGACGCCTCTTTGAGGCCGGTGGGCTCAATGTATTCGAACTTGGGTAATCTCATAGATCACCTCCTACGCGTGGGAATGTTTTTAAATGGAATAATCAGTGTATAGCGCCGATCATCCGCCAATACGGCATACATGCCAGCAATGCAACGAATGCCGCTATAATGTAGGCCACACCCGCCATGGTGACATGGCCCAGGGACCATCCTCTTCCCTGCATCACACCTTCCGCCATCAGTATAAATGGTTGCTGGTACTCTAAAAGGAAGAAATTGATTCCTATAATGTACGCCATAGCCGACACGAGAGGATGGATTCCAAATTGATTGAATATCGGGACAAGCACGGTAACAGTGAGCGCTACGGTCGAAAATCCCCATGGCACATCGATGAATCGAACAAGCAGAATGCCTATAGTGGCAAAAATCAGGAAAGTCAGGGGATTGGGGGCCCACGAGATAAGAGTTGGCTGAATTATCTGCGCAAGCCAACCTGAAACCTTGGCGTTTACAAAAATGCTCGAAAGACTGATAGCAACCCCGAAAAATATAATCACGTCCCAATTAACACCGGTGCTGATCTCAGGTACGGTAATGACCCGGAACATTATGAGTAAAAAGAACGCAGACAATGCGACAGCCGCAGTCGGGATATGATGGAACCTTTCGGTTGTAAACATGACCATGGACCCGACAAGCAAAATAGCAGCAATCGTTTCCTGGCGCGTGACCGGTCCAAGAGCGGCATATTGTTTCTTGAAGGTATCCTTCGGGATGCCGATTGGTTGTTTCGGCCTCATGGTGATGTAGATAAGAAAAGTAAATACAACCGTAATAATGAACCATGGCAAGGCAAGGATTTTAAACCAGGCATCGAAAGTAGCCATGGGCTTGAGTTCGGCAGGCAGAAATCCAAGGATGATCGGTCCGGTCAAAGAACCGGTAAGCCAACCGGTGCCTGGAAAAAGACACATTGCCCAGGCAATTATCGTGATAAAGGCAGCCCCTCTGGAACCGGGCTCCAACTTGCATGCCTCGACAACTCCTATGGCAATGGGCATGACAATGGCAATCCGAACCACGATGGAAGGAGTAAGCGCCGATAGAGCCATGCCGATCAGAAACCAGCTGAAAGCCATTGAAAGCCAGCTTGGTTCAAAACTTTTGAGCACCAGGTAGGCAATCCGCTTTCCCAGCCCTGTCTTTTGCAAAACAAAGCCGAAATACAGGGCGGGAATCAGCACCCAAACCGCTGGACTGACAAATCCCGAAACAACAACATCATATTTCAGGCCAAAAATAAGACACCCGGCGATAACCGCCGTGCTGCCCGCCGCGAACGGCACACCTCCCGGGCGGAAAATCCAAAGACCCAGCGCAACGAACAGAACGCCGAGTGTCGCATGGCCCTGCGAGGCTAAACCGGTGAACGGTTGGAAGATCCCGATAAACAGGCCTGCTAATACGAATGCAAGTGTGCCAATGACTTTATAATTTTTTAGCATAAGCACCTCCTAAGCCTCTCTGCAGGGTTACATCTCGCGCAGCTTGAAGCGCTGTATCTTCCCAGTGGCAGTCATCGGCAACTGTTCGAGGAATTCGATCCACCTCGGATACTTGTATGGCGCCAGGCGTGTTTTGACAAAGTCCTGCAGTTCCTTTGCCAGCTTTTCATCCGGGGTGTAGCCGCTCTTGAGCACAACAAAGGCTTTGGGTTTGATCAGATCGTTGGCGTCGCGCTTGGCTACCACGGCGCATTGCGCCACGGCCAGATGCTCCAGCAGAGTTGCTTCCACCTCGAGAGGGGAAACCCAGATGCCGCTTACTTTTATTGCGTCGCCCGAGCGGCCGCGATGAACAAAGTAATCATCTTCATCCACCATAGCGCAGTCACCTGTTTTCATCCAACCGTCGAGATAGGATTCCTGGTTTTGCTCGGGTTTATTCCAGTATCCACAGGTGACGGAATTGCTTTTCACCCACAGGTCTCCCACCTCTCCCTTCGGGACCTCGTTGCCCTTTTCATCAAGCAGCTTTACCTGGTATCCGGGCAGAACAGTTCCGCAGAGTCCGGGCCTGACTTTTCCCGGATGGCTGGAGATGTAAATCCAACTCACTTCGGACGATCCCAGGCCATCGAGTATCTCCACTCGAAACCTGTCGTACCATCTGTTGTAGAGAACCGGGGGTAAAGCTTCTCCCGCTGAAGTGCATATTCTTAAGAAATTCAGGTCGGGATTGAGCCCGTTTTCCTCCAGGTGTTGAAGCATCTGAGCGTAAGCAGTGGGGACCGAGAAAAACATAGTCGGGCGATATTTTTGCAGATTCTCCAAAACCCCGGCCGGGACCGGGCGGTCTTCAACCAGGGCCACTGCGGCGCCGTAGTAAAAAGGCAATTGAAGCCCCATATTGAGCCCATAGGAAAAAAACAGCTTGGGGACACCATAGCAGATGTCATCGGGCGTAAACCCGATAGTGCTTCCGTAGACCTCTATAGCGTATACCAGGTCCTTATGAAGGTGAACCACCCCTTTGGGCTTGCCTGTTGTGCCGGAGGTATAAAGCCAGTAGGAATGATCCAGCTTGCTTGTTTGATACATTTCCAGAGAGGGCGAGGCAGCTTCGATGATTTCATCAAGGGAGGGTATACCGTCGATTTTTTTGCCCCTTACCACGATTTTTATTCCGGAACTGGACACGTCCTTGATTTTGGGCAGCAGGTCTTCCTCAACCACCAGGGCCGAAGCTTCGGAATCCTTTATGAAATATTCGAGATCAGACTGCGTAGCAAGAATATTTACGGGCACCGGGACCGCCCCCATCTTCATCGCACCCAAATACACGGCTATCCAGTCGGGGCTGTCGTACATCATCATTACTACCCGGTCGCCTTTCTTTAACCCCAGCCTGGAAAAGGCATTTCCCACCCGGTTTGTCAGCTCGAATATATCCTTGTAAGTGACCCTCCGGTCTTTGTAGTAGACCGCAACCCGGTCTCCCCTACCTCCTTCTATGTGCCGCTCAAGATACAGGCTCACCATGTTGAATTTTTCGGGTAAAGAGAAGCCTTCTTCCCATGGCCTCATGCAGATGTCATTTAGACCCATAAATGTGCCTCCTCCCGGATACGGCTCCCTACCGAGTCGCCATGAACGATTTGTCCGCTCAAGCTGCAAACAGTTGCCGGATCTCTTCTCCAACCTCCAGCATAAGTTTCGAGCAGGATTTCATCTCTTCATCTTTGAGCAGACCGTTTACACCAATTACCCAGATCGCTACCTGCGGGTCCTTCTTCCCGGTTTTTAACGGGATCGCCAGCGCCTTGATTCCTTCTATATATTCCCCCTGGTCCCAGGCTATGCCATCCACCCTGGTCTGTTGGATCATCTGCTTGAATTCAGCCTTCGATACGCAGGAGATAGGAGTGAATTTCCTCAGTGTAATCCCGGAGAGCAAGTCGTCCACCTCATCATCGGCCAGGTGGGACAAAAGCGCCTTTCCATGAGCCCCCGCAACAAGAGGAATCTGAATCCCGATTTCAGAAGAGATCCTGAAATTGAACCCGGAGTCTGCTTTGTCGAGAATTATCGCCCTGAGCCCGGAGCGCATTCCCAGAAAGGCGGAAAGATTTGTCTCGCTACTGATCTTTTCGAGATAGGGATGGACCGTGCGGATCAGATTGGACCCCTTTTCCGCGGCCTTCCCCAGCGTGTAGAGCTTGGGACCGAAAATGTATTTGCCGCCGCTGTTTTCCAGGACGCCCAATTCTTCAAGGGTGTGAACCATACTAAAGACGGTGCCCTTGTGCATTTTCAATTTCGCAGCGATTTCACTGATGCCCAAAGGCTCTTTTTTCCTGGCCATCAGCTCCAGGGTCTCAAAACCCCTGATCAACGCATTAACTTTTTTGAATTCCATCCAAATGCCCGCGCCTTTCGTTCCGTTTTATATGGAAAACATCGGTTTTCTTTTTCCCATATCCACTTACATTTGTCAAGATGGATTGAGGGAATTTAAGGATTTAGGAATTGAGGAATTGAGGGAGTTTTTAGTTTTGAGTAAGCTTGCAGGGGCCTTGCGCGAGTGAGAGGTTTTGGGGGAGCATTGAGTTATCAGAATAGCGAGAGATGCTCGATCGAACCGAGAACTAAAAACTCAAAACTGAAAACTCTTTAGTTATTAAGGCTGTGGATTGGGGCGGGGATTCTGCCGCCAAGGGAGATGAATCCGGCGGAGCAGTCTGTGCCCGACACAGGTATAATTGTTGCCTCGCCCAGCAAGCCGCCGAATTGAGCTTTGTCGCCGGCTTTTTTACCCGGGACCGGAATAAGCCTTGCCGCAGTCGTCTTTTTGTTTATTACTCCTATCGCCATCTCATCGGCTATTATCGCGGCAAGGGTTTCGGCCGAAGTATCACCGGCCAGGGCTACCATATCCAGCCCGACCGAGCATACGCTGGTCATAGCCTCGAGCTTTTCGAGCGAAAGAAATCCGCGGCGGGCCGATTCGGCGATATTGAGATCTTCGCTGACCGGAATGAACGCGCCGCTAAGGCCTCCCACGTATGAGCTTGCGAAGGCGCCTCCCTTTTTTACTGCATCGTTTATGAGCGCCAGGGCGGCGGTTGTGCCCGGAACGCCGATGCTGCCAAGCCCCAGGCTTTGAAAGATCTCTCCGACGCTGTCTCCCACGTTGGGGGTTGGAGCTAGTGAAAGGTCCACCACCCCGAATGGAACTCCAAGGCCATCGGCTACGCGCCTGCCGATAAGTTCGCCGACCTTTGTCACCTTGAAGGCAGTATGTTTTATGATTTCCGAGATTTGCCCCAGGTCGAGCCCGGGATTTGCCTCACGTGCGCGG
>OMOE01000011.1 GCA_900290365.1 Syntrophobacter sp. SbD1
ACAGGTGGCATTATCTCCATCTGCACGAGACGAGCTTCGGGATGAGCCGGGAAAAGTTCGACGAAGTGGCGGCTACTGCCGACCTTTTCCTAAATGTCAGCGGTGTATCCATGGTCCCCGACAACCTCCCCGGCGGGTGCATCAAAGTATTTATCGATACCGATCCGGGCTATAATCAAATAATGCTGTCCGAGCGATTTTCCTGGTCGGAAAACGTTGACCGGTGGTGCGCCCTGGTTGAAAACCATGACAGGCATTTCACCTATGCTGAAAATATTCACGGGCCTGATTGCCTGGTCCCCAAACTCGACTATGATTGGAAGACCACCCGGATGCCGATTTGTATCGAACACTGGGAGCACCTGTCCGATTTAAGGCCAAGGGGGGCGTGGACAACGATCATGACCTGGAACGCTTTCAAAGGCAAGCTGGTCTACAAGGGTGTGGAATACGGAAGCAAGGGGGCCGAATTTGACAAGCTGTTGAATCTTCCCGCCGTTGCGAATGTACCGCTGAAGGTGGCCATCGGGGGCGTAGGCGCTCCGCTCGAAAGGCTGTCGCAAGCCGGGTGGCAGGTGGCCGACGGTCCGCAGGCAACTGTAACCCCGGAGATGTACCGGGATTTTATCGGGTCCTCGCGCGGCGAAATCTCGCCCGCCAAGCAGGTATACGTCGAGCTCCGGACAGGATGGTTCAGTTGCCGCTCGGCTTGTTACCTGGCATCGGGAAGACCCGTTGTAGTTCAGGATACAGGGTTTACCCGGATCATTCCGCCAGGGGATGGCATCATAGCATTCAAAAACGCGGAGGAGGCGGCCAGGGGTCTTATCGAGGTTGAAGGTGAATATGAGAGGCATGCAGCGGCTGCCCAGGATAAGGCAAGGCACTATTTCGACTCGTCAAAAGTGCTTCGAAGGCTCATAGAAGATATCTATGCAATTTAAAGGAACAGGTATGGCAAACAGCAAAAACGCAAAAGGCAAACTCATAGTGTTTGGAATGATCTTCTGGTATCCCCTCGCCGGAGTGACATATCAATTTCTGCATTACCTGATCGGACTTCGACGGCTGGGGTGGGACGTTTACTACGTAGAGGACTCGAGTCGATGGGTATTTGACGTGACAGACTTCGAGTTAACCCCGGAGGCATCTCCGAATATAGAGATGGTGGCCCCGGTGCTCCAAAGATATGGATTTTCAGGAAAATGGGCCTTTCGCGGATGCTACGAAGGCGGCAAAAGCTACGGGATGACGGAAGGGGAACTGTCGCAGCTTTACAGGGAAGCCGACGCGTTCCTTAACGTTACCGCCTCCCAGGAGATCAGAGAAGAGCATATGTCAATCCCCAGGAGGATTTATGTGGAGTCGGATCCTTTCCACGTCCAGGTAAAAATATTGGAAGGGGACTTGAAGACCTTGAGCGCTCTTGCCGCTCACCACGTCCATTTTTCCTTCGGAGAGAACCTGGGGCAACCCGACTGCGACCTGCCGGTAGATCTTGTATGCTGGCATCCGACCAGGCAGCCGGTGCTTATGGATCTTTGGGAAAACCCGTTTCCTCCCGCCAAAGATTCTGTGTTTACGACCATTACGACTTGGAAAAACAAGGGTAAGGACCTGACTTTCCGGGGCGAAACCTACTATTGGACCAAAGACCGGGAGTTTTTGAAGATCATCGATCTGCCAAAGCGCAGGCCCGTGGGTTTTGAGCTTGCAACGCAGGTAGGCGATCAGACGCTGCGGTATCTTAACGACAATGGATGGAGGATTACGCCTTCTTTTCCGATCTCCCAGGACATAGACACTTACCGGGAGTATATCCAGAGATCCAGGGGCGAGTTTACCGTTACAAAGGACCAGGTGGTAAGGCCAAAGACCGGCTGGTTCAGCGACCGGAGCGCTTCCTTTCTTGCGGCGGGACGGCCGGTGATAACGCAGGAAACCGGGTTCAGCAAATTCCTGCCGACCGGCAAGGGTTTGTTCGGATTTTCGACAATGGACGAAATTCTTGCAGCCGTCGATGTCATAGAAAGCGATTATGAAGGAAGCTGCAAGGCTGCGCGCGAAATCGCGCAAGAGTACTTTGCAGCGGAGAAAGTGCTGGGCAAATTGATGTTAGAGGCCGGACTGGGGTAAAGAAGACAGGAAGGGTGAAATGAGTATTTCTACTGCGTCCTCTTCGACCGGCCGCTTCCAATGGCTGGACAGCGTCAAGGGAATAGCAGTCATCTGGATAGTTCTTTACCATTTCCTCCTGTCCTATGGCAGCGGAAGCCTTCCCTGGCCGATTTCGTTCAGTTCCTTTTTCGATCTTGTCAATCATTGCGGGCATCCATCCATCCTCGGGAAATTTTCCTGCGCCCTTGAAACTTTAATTGCAGCTATTATTCAAAGAGGACCTCACGCCGTCGGGGTCTTCATACTCTTCAGTGGATTCGGCCTTGCCCACTCGCTTGTAAAACGAGGCGGACCAAAAGGGTCCTGGACTTTATGGTATGTGGCGCGCTTCAAGCGGCTCTTCCCGGTCTACTGGCTGGCTCATCTCATTTTCCTGGTCTCCCCCTTCATCTTGCTGCACGACCGGATAGATTACCGCTTCCTGTTGAGCCTTGCGGGCGACAGGATTTATCCCATCGACAAGATGTTCTTTTACCTCGTTCCAGCGTGGTGGTTTTTCGGACTGTTGATCCAGCTCTACCTGGTTTTTCCGCTCCTTTTCAAGCTCATGCGGCGGATGGGTTGTGTAAAATACCTCGGAATCTGCATCTTTTTGACTATAGCGGCAAGGTACGTTCTCACCATGGTCGAGGCGAACGGATATTATGAGATGGGTGGCCTTTTTTTCTGCCGGCTGTGGGAATTCGCGGCCGGGATGGCATTGGGGAAACTCATGGCGGAAAAATCCGATGCAACCCTTGGCCTGCTGCTTTCCTGGAAGGGATTTTTCGCCGGGGCAATCATCTATGCCCTGGGGCTTTTTGCCGATCAGCCCACTTTCCTGTATTACTTCTCAGACGGCCTTATGGCCATGGGGCTCACAGTAATACTGATTAACGTGGCATACCATCTAAGCAGGACACCAGCTCTTGGAAGCTGCATCTCCCGGGCCGGAGTCTATTCTTACGGCATCTATCTTTTTCACCAGCCATACGTAATGTATGCAGGCGAAAAATTCCGCCCTTGCAGCCTGGCGGGTTTCCTGGCTCTTGCTTCAGCGGTCACGCTTCTGATCGTTCTCGGATCGATCTGTTTGGAATACTCGGTCAACCGCACTGTAAATCCTGTTGTCGAAAAAATTCTTTCACGGGTTTTGCCCCAGCCGTTAAAAATGGCGGGAAGTGAACAGGGAGAGCGGGCTTCCAGCCAGTGTGTAGTGAAATAAAGCCGAGGGAAATCCTGGGAGCGCGGGCTTCCGCCCGCAAACAGGGTTTGCAAATGTCTGAACCCAAAGGATGGCATTCACGGGGCTACTTGCCTCACCTCGACGAACCAGGGCTCGTCCAATCGGTCACATTTAGTCTGCACGACGCAGTTCCGATACATGTTATTGCCCGGTGGAAACAGGAATTGGACCTATCGGAAACGATCACGACCAGCGACCAGCGCTCGCTGGAACTGCGAAAACGCATCGCTCAATTTGAAGACCAGGGGCATGGAACCTGTGCTTTGCAAATAGCGAGAGCGGCTGAGCTTGTGCAGAATACATTGATTCACTTCGACTGACAGCGTTACCGGTTGCTGGCCTGGTGCTCATGCCCAATCATGTGCACGTAGTTTTTGAGACTATGCCCGTCTATCATGTGCCGGATGTGATTCACAGTTGGAAATCGTTTACCGCCAATGCAATCAATCGGTTTTCAGGGGCAAGAGGCGCATTATGGATGCCGGACTACTTTGATCGTTTCATCCGAGATGATAACACCTGAGCGCCGCCATATACTACATCGAAAACAATCCCGTAAAGGCAGGTCTCGTACAAGTACCAGCGCTTTGGCGTTTTTCGAGTGCAGCTTTGCGGGCTGGAAGCCCGCGCTCCCAGAGAAGACCACAGCCTTAAATTGTAGCACCCGGCCGTTTTGCGGGCTGGAAGCCCGCGTTCCCGGGAATTGTGATGCAGTGCCCACCTGTAATTTTTTTGCGGGTTTTCCTATCACAGAAAAAGCATTAAAGTTATTACTGCCCCGAGCCGATATTCATCGTACGGACGCAATATGAGAATAGGGCCGGGACCTGGAGCAAATCCGGCACTCCAAAACTTCCAGTCTTCAGACTATGCCTCTCGTCAGGGAGGTGACAAAAAAACTTTCCCTAAGGAAAGTGCAAGGGTTCAAACATGCTCAGAGAGCTTAGCGGACATGAAATTGATGCTCTCCATTACGAATTGCTTGTCAAAGATATTGTTGCTGCGGCTGAGAAACTGCCTCCATTTCCGGACATCGCGTGGAAGATTATATCCCTGATGAAAGCAATGGCCCCGGTAAAGGAGATAGAGGATCTCATCATCTATGACCAGGCAATCGGTGCAAGAATCCTGAGGCTTGCCAATTCCGTCTATTATGGCCGTCAATATTATATCCGTTCCCTCAAGGACGCGATGCTTCTACTCGGGGACAATCGGCTCGTTCAAGCAGTGATGGCTGCCTGTTCCACAGGCTATTTCATAAGAGGCGGTTCAACTGACGAGCAAGAACTCTGGGAACACTCGGTAACCACGGCACTTATATCGGAATTAATCGCGCGTCGAATCAAATTCGAAGGTGTTCTAACGCTATATACAACCGCGCTGCTCCACGACATAGGCAAAACCATCCTTGACCTCTATTCAAAGATTTACCTTCAGTCCAGTCTGAGCGAGATAAGAGGCGAAAGCGATGTGATCAGAGGCGAACGCCGGGCGCTCGGGATCGACCACCAGGAGTTGGGCGCAATTATTGCCCGCAAGTGGAAATTCCCTCCTGACATAGCAACGGCCATCGGGAATCATCATAATCCGGAAAAGGCCGGCGAATATGAAGAACTCACCTCACTTGTTTATCTGGCAAACTTGCTGGCGGTCTCATTTGCGAAAAAAGAAAACAAGGGGCCGCCGGATGGAATCGAGCCGGAATCGGACCCCGTCTTCAAAAGATTCGGCATCAGTGGAAAGATGATCGAGGGTTTTAGAAGCGAGATCGAGATAAGCATGGCGGGAATTGTACGGGCGCTGGGCACTGCATAGAGCGCAAGGCAAAAGGCAAAAGTAAAAAGGCAAAAGTTAAAAAACAACCCCTTGAGAAAAGGGGGGAAATATGTGAGCGCCAGAGGCTCTGTGACACAATCTCAAAGTGGCATGCTCCTTTTGAAATGATTATTTTTAATGAGGAAAATTGGTCCTCCAATTGAAAATAGTCGGATTCAGGCGAGGGAGATACACATGATTGATAAAGGATGCATAATCGAGACCAAGGTTTACGCTCCAGACTCCGAAGTCTGCGATGAAAAGCTCTGTTACGTTTGCAAAGACGGTACATGGGAGCAGGAAAATACACTGGATCTTTTGGGGAAATCGGGGGGCGGCGGATAGGACGAGCGCATAATTTGAAAAGGACTCCGGGGTTTTTTAGGACTGAGGACTGAAGTGGAAAGTAACGTCCCCAGTCCTTTTTTTATGACTGAGTGCCAAGTGCTGAGGACCGAGGGAGAAAGTGACGTACCATTTCATTGGCAGGTACTTTCTCAGTCCTCAGTCCTCATACCTCAGTTCTGTAA
>OMOE01000076.1 GCA_900290365.1 Syntrophobacter sp. SbD1
CATTCCTGTTCCTTCGTACGGGCTGCTCTTCCCATGAAGCCTCTGGAAGGGGGTGAAGATCTTTTCGACGTACATCTCCTCGAAACCAATCCCGTTGTCCTCCACGACGATCTGAATATATTCATTGGCGGTTGCTGCTTTCTTCACGCTTATGACCGGCTTCTCGCCTTCTTTGTGGAACTTCAGGGCATTTCCTATCAGGTTTTGAAAAAGCTGCCGCATTTGCGTTGGGTCTGCTGAAATGACGGGAAGATCCCCAACATGTACTTCACCGCCTGTTTTTACGATTCTTACTTCCAGGTCCGAAATGACTTCGCCGATCAGGTCGGAAAGATCAACCTCCTTGAATGGCTCCGATGACGTCGCAACTCTTGAGTAATCGAGAAGTCCCGTCAGAAGGGATTGCATCCGCCGGTTAGCATTGAGCATCCGCTCCAGGTAGTCTCTCCCTTGATCGTCCAGTGAGCCGCCACAATTCTGCTTAAGCATATCCCCGAAAGCGGTTACTTTCCGCAGAGGCTCCTGAAGATCATGTGAGGCAATGGAAGCAAAATCCTGGAGCGCCTGGTTGCTCTCTTCCAGCTTTCTCATGTAGGTTTTTAGTTCGACAGTACGTTCATGAACTTTTAATTCCAGGTTATCTCGCGATTTTTGAATTGCTTCTTTCATTTGCTTGCACTCGGTGATGTCACGCACAGCGGTTACTCGGACAATGCGGCCCCGGTATGCGAAGTGCCTGGCTCGTGTTTCAACAACAAGTGTGGAACGATCTTTGCGGAGAAGCCGGTTCTCGTAGCGGCCTTCGTACCCGGTCTCCATATAATGCCTCACCGATTCGCAGTCTTCCGGCGCGATCATGTCTACTACGGGTTTGCCGATGATTTCAGACAGCTCATATTGGAGCATTTGCGCCAGCTGCTCATTGGCGTCGATGATAACGCCGCCTTCAGTAAAGGCAATTCCCTCAAAAGAGGCCTGTGATAAAGCTTCAAAACGTTCTTCGCTTTCCTTCACCGCCCCCTCTGCACGCTTACGGTCAGTGATGTCCTCAAAAATACCGAGCACCCCGGTGACGTGTCCTTCCGCATCGCAGTAAGGCACTTTTACCGTATGTATCCATCGCTCAACTCCAGCAACCAGATATCGCTCTTCAATGTCCTTTAACTGTTTGGTTTTCATAACGGTTTGGTCATCGGCCCGGTACATTTCAGCCAGTTTCGGCGGATAAAAGGCAAAATCATCTTTGCCGCCGATTTGCTCGGGTTCAATCCCCAAGTCGTGAGCATAGAGCGCATTACAGGACAGATAGACAGATTGGAGGTCTTTTACGAAAATTCGCTGCGGGAGATGTTCGACCAAGCTGCGGTTGAGCTGCTCGCTCTGCCGCAACAATAGTTCAGATTCTTTACGATGTTCAATCTCTTGCCGAGCGCTGGCTAAAGCCTCAGACAGGCTGGCGAGGATAAGATACACAGGCGTTATGGAAAGATAGAGAAATAGCGAAAAGTTTAACCATCGTGCTAGCGGCGGTTCAGGAAAGACATGCGGAAAGGGGTAGCCGTTGGTTTCCAGCAAGGCAATCCCCAACACAACCAGGGAGTTTAAAATTGCAAGGGAAACGGCCCACCGCGCGCTTAACAGGATGCCTGCCGTTACTGTTAGGGCTAAATACAGGTTAATGGCTCCGCTGCTTGTTCCTGTAGCGAGATATAATAATACGGTAGCCACCCCCCAGAACATAAAGATATACAAAAGAGCACCTAACTTCAGTTTACCACACCTGGCGCAAACATTTATTATTAGTAATAGTCCAAGCATCATCAAAATAATGATTATTGCTAACCATTTTTGTGTATAAATAAAAGGAACGCCTATTATTAGCGCAAAAGCCACAACAATCAGGAGCGTTGTCACCATGGTATGTAATATTCTGGTCAGACGGGTTTTCGCTTCATCGTTGGGGAAAACAGGGAGAGAAAAAAAACGTTTGATAGTGTTTAACATAGGCGTATTTCCCAATTATAGTATTTAGGAAAATGATTTGGTCGTAGCAACCGTGATCTTTAAGGCAGGCCCCAAGAAAACATCGTTACCTTTGTGGGTAATGCGGTTCATGTCGCGCGTTTCGAGATTTCCTGCACCCATATCATCCTTCTATGCACCTTAAATACACATGTAAAGACAGTTTCCGGTAGAAAAAGCAAACGGGAGTTTCAGCTCATCAAGACAAAAAATAGGAGTAAACGTAGTAATGTCGATATGTTAGCTTTCGAAGTTTTGCAAGACTCCACTGGCGGCTTTCAGCCAGGGAGCGGGGAGCGGGAAGCAGGGAGCGGTTCTCAACGCCAAAGATCATTTCAGCTTTTCTCTGCGCCTCCGCGTCTCTGAGGTGGATTTTGTAATGACTTGTTAGAGGTCGAGCTTTTATTTCGTTCCCTCTTCGACCAGAACCAGCAACTGCTGATCTCCAATCGAAAATGCCTCCCTGACCGTTCCGGCCACTCTTACAGTGTTACCCTTTCTGGGTAACGGTTTGTCGGATACTACGGCAATCCGGCCCGTCTTATCCTGAACAACGAAATATTTGATTACGAACAAGCTAAATATTTCCGTTACCTCACCGGACACGGTAACCTTTTTGCCGGCATAATCACGGGGTTTATCGAGTATGTTGCCTATGGGAGTTGTCCCGATCCCCTCGCATGCTGCGGCAAGGAAGATGAGCAGAGCCATGGTCCATAGAACTTTAGCCGTATGTTTCAAAAAGATGCCCTTCATAGTGGGATAGCCTCCCGGATCACTCTATTCCTGATGCAGTGATGCAGGGCCTTCTCGTTGACAACATCCACTTTTAGGGAAAGGATGTCTTCTAAATCCTGGAGCAGTGCCACATGGTCCAGAAGGCTCCTGTTTGGTTCAAACTCGATGAGCAAATCCACATCACTCTCCGACCCCGCCTCTCCGCGCGCCACCGAGCCAAACACCCGCACATTGCTCGCTCCGTACTTGGCAGCAATGCGAAGAATATCCTCACGTTTAGATTTTAAAAGGTCTTTTACGCCCAAGGCACGCTCCCTGCGCCTTCAATTTCCGATCTCATCATAGCTCCTGCTTTCATAATATCATAATGTTGAAAGCAGTTGATATCAGGAATATACGTAATGAAGGAAGCGAGAAGCAAGGAACGGGGCGCATGAAGCGGTTCTCAACGTCTTCCGGCATCAAAGATCATCTCAATTGCTTCCCGCTCCCTGCTACGATTAAAGCAAGCGACTCTAAAAGGATCGTGGCAAGGTGGAATCAATCAATGTTAGAATGATAAAATCTATTGTTTAACCGGCAGGCCCAACGATGAAATGGCTATCTATGAATTCGCCCTCTTCTATCCGTGTTAATCCGCCGCGCTGCGCTCCTCCATCTGTGTCTAAGAAGTTTTGGTTGTTGCTGCTCATTGGTGGCCTGACTGTGCTGTTTGCCCTGAAAACGGCATGGGACCTTCAGCCCTTGCCCGCCGCTCTTTCTTTGGGCGATTCGGAGGTTAGGAAACCGCTGCTTTTCGATCGATTTGGCAATCCGCTTGCGATCAGCTACCAGAACCGGTGGAGCGTCCAGACGGTCCCTTTGCATGAAATCCCGCAGCTTTTGCAAAATGCGGTTATCGAGTCGGAGGACAGGAACTTTTTGAGCCACGGCGGGGTGGACTGGCCGGCCCGCGTGCACGCGCTGGCCCAGGATCTGCGGGCCATGAGAGGAGTGCGGGGAGCAAGCACTATAACGGAACAGGTGGTGCGCATGCTTCACCAGCGGCCACGGACCGTATGGTCCAGGTGGCTCGAAGGGATCGAAGCGGTGGGCCTCGAAGGGCATTTTTCAAAAAACGAGGTCCTGGAGTTCTATCTGAACCAGGTCCCATACGGGCATCAGAGGCGGGGCATCGTGGAAGCCGCTCGTTTCTATTTCGACCGCGATCCGGCGACTCTCAATGTGAAGGAGACCCTTGCACTGGCGGTCCTTGTGCGTGCGCCTTCAGGTCTCGATCCGCGACTCCGGGACAGGTCCCTTGAAAGGCGCCTCGATAAGCTCGCAGAGCATATGCGCGAAAAGGGTCTGATAAGTGAGGATCAGTATCGCCGCGCAATTTCGGAGGGCTTTGAATTTGCTCATTCCCGGCGAATCATCGAGGCGCCTGAGTTCGTTCAACATGTATTCAACAGCACCGGCGCCGGGGTATTGAATTCGAACGGCAGTATCACAACCAGCCTTGACGGGCGCCTGGAGCAAAAAGCCAGGCAAATTTTGCGCAATCGTCTGGAGGCGCTGAGGGCAAGCGACGTGGGAGCCGGGGCGGTCCTTGTCGTTGATAATCGGTCAGGGGAAGTGCTGGCGTGGGTGAGTGAGAGCTTGTCGGCCGGAGAATCACAGGGATGGGTTGATGCGGTCACCGTGCGCAGGCAGCCGGGTTCCACCCTGAAGCCCTTTCTCTACTCGCTTGCGATGGAAATGGGATGGACTGCGGCAACCCTGATAGAAGACTCTCCGCTGTCCGAAGCTGCCGGTTTGGGTCTTCACAGTTTTCATAATTACAGCAGAACTTATTACGGTCCTGTAAGGCTGCGGGTTGCCCTGGGAAATTCCCTGAACACGCCCGCAATCAGAACAATCCGGTTTACCGGGACCCAACGGTTTCTTGACAGGCTGCGGCTCCTCGGCATAGCTGGTCTGGACAAATCGGCTGAGTTCTATGGGCACGGCCTCGCCCTGGGAGACGGCGAAGTCAGCCTCTTCGAACTTGTGCAGGCTTATTCGGCCCTTGCGCGCCACGGGGACTTCCTGCCTCTGCGAGTACTTTCCGAGCGCCACCTGCCTCCCGGTGAAATAAGCGCGGTGATCGGTCCGGCTGCGGCGGCAGTTATTGGCGACATACTGTCCGATCCTCAGGCGAGGCGGCTTGAGTTCGGCGAGAGCCATCTTTTGCGTTTTCCCGTGCAGACAGCCGTGAAAACGGGGACCTCTACCGACCATAAGGACTGCTGGGCAGTTGGTTTTTCCGAACGATACACTGCGGGCGTGTGGATGGGAAATCTCGATCACCGCCCGACCAGGGGGATAACCGGAGCGATTGGGCCGGCGCTTATTCTGCGGGCCCTGTTCGCCGAACTTGACCGGGACGGAGAAACAGGATCTTTTGCGACGTGGCCCGGCCTTCAGGCTGTGAATATATGCGCGGTGAGCGGAATGCTTGCTGGGCCCGGCTGTCCGCGTATGGAGGAAAAATTCGAGCCGGGCAAAGCCCCTGCAGGGCCATGTTCACTTCATTCGACACGGGATGGAGGCGACGCTAGCGCAGGGGCGGAATCGATCTCCGCCCATCCGTCATCCGTTATTGAGTTGCTCCAGCCTTCCCCCGGTCTCCAAATTGCCGTAGACCCCAGAATTCCCACCGAACTTCAGGCGTTTGCCTTTAGGATCTCCAAAAATATAAAGGCTGAGAAAGTCGAGTGGGTACTTAACGGAAAAGCAGTTGGGGTGAGTGGAAAAGATGAGCACCAGTTCCTTTGGCCGCTGTGCCGGGGTGAGTACACACTGCATGCCAGGGTCTGGCAAAGCGGCAAGAGTGATTCTGTGGAAACCCCGGGTGTGGATTTCGTGGTGAAATGAGACCGAAAAACCAATTAGGAGTTAGGAGGGGCTGAATTTATCTAGTTGAATTCGTTGAATTGAGCCCGACAGGGATGTAATATCGGGGTAGCCCGGATACTCGCTATCCGGGCGCGAAGCGCAAGAGGCTACGAGGCAAAACTCCAAAAGGGGGCGACAGTGGAGCGCAGGGTCTATGATTGCCAGGGCCATGCTCATTTCGTAACCTTTTCCTGCTATAGGCGGCGCAGATTCCTTGACGATAACCGAGCGAAAGGCATTGTGACTCACTTTCTTGCCGAGGAACTGAAGAAATCCAACGGATCATGCATAGGCTATGTGATAATGCCCGATCACGTTCACGCTCTTCTATACTTTAAAGAACCCGGAATGATCAGCCGTTTCATTCAGCAATGAAAGAGAAAATCATCTCATCAGATGAAAAGATTCTTGGAGGAGCATCTTCCTGCCTATGTCGCGGGAATCGACCTAAAAGAGCGGATCTGGCAGGCAAGGTTCTACGATTTCAACGTGTTCTCTGTAGACAAAGCGAGGGAGAAACTTGAATACATGCACAACAATCCAGTCAGGAAGGGGCTTGTAGAAAACGCCGTGGAGTGGTGTTACGGTTCGGCAAGATGGTATCTTCTACATCGGTCGGTTGGAATTGAAATAGTATCTTTGTCGTAGCCTCTTGCGCTTCGCGCCCGGATAGCAAGTATCCGGGCCACCCGCGAAATGAGGCTTTTTTCCAACTATGCTCCAACGTAATCCAGGAGTTCAAAAAAATTCTCCGGATAATGCTTTTTCGAATCTGCAAAACAGTTCCAAACCGGGCTGTAGAAACCACTGCAAATGATCATGCCATCAGTTTTTTCATAGTAGACAGTTTTAGTCCGTTCCTCCTTGGATAGAGGATGATACCACTTGTAGTCGATAAAACCGGAGCCGTTGCGTTTGGCGCTTTCCAAAATCTCCCGTATAAAATCCCTTCCGTCCGAGTCACGGACATCCAGAAAATTTTTCCCCGCAAATCTTTCGTTTATGGGATGCGCAAGCATGATGCCGTCGAGATCCACGGCAAAAACGTAGAGGTGGTCTCGAACGAACTGCCCCCGCGGGTTCATGAACTCGGCAAGACAGATTTCCTTGCCGGCAGCATGATAAAATGAAATCGCTTTTTCCAGCAGACTTCTTGCCTTGTCTTTGTCTGCTTTACTAATAGGTATCAGCATTTTCCTCTCCTTGTTTTTCAGACCAACATCTGTCCAACTCCAATTCATTATCAGCACGGCCCATAGTATCTGTAATAATTGATAATGCTGTCCAGGAAGCTTTCTCTGTAGCTGTAAAACCCGCTGCACAGGATAATGCCGTCGA
The DNA here is from genome assembly GCA_900290365.1 of Syntrophobacter sp. SbD1. Taxonomy (GTDB): domain Bacteria; phylum Desulfobacterota; class Syntrophobacteria; order Syntrophobacterales; family Syntrophobacteraceae; genus SbD1. The sequence continues at coordinate 7,018 of OMOE01000076.1, forward strand.
CCCGCTCGAAGAAAACTGTCTTGTGAAGCTCGTCTTTCGAGCCAGGTCTGCGCCAATTGTAGTCCGTAAACCCATAGCCCTTTGTCTTTGCCGTATCGACAATCTTTCGAATGAAAGCAGTTCCCTCGCAGTCTTTGAGGTCCATCAGATCCTTGCCCCTCAGTTCGGGTTCTATTGGATGTGCCACCATTGTCCCATCTACGTTCAATGCAAATATGTAGCGCTCATTCAATACAAATCGGCCCTTGGAATCAGCAATTTCCTTCAGCAGGGTCTCTTGCCCGGCATTTTTGTAGAGAGCGATCGCGTCCTGTATCCATCTCCTTACTTCGATGCGCTCGTGAGTATCCATATCTGTTCTCCTCATTTTCTCAAATGTGCTACCCAAGTATCCCGGTGCAGGCCAGCCCGTCGGTTCGCTTACATATAGAGCATCGGCCGTGCCATGGAATCTATCTGAATGAAAATACAGGGGAATGTGGTTTTAAGCCTGATGGCGGTTAGGTAAAACGAAGGCAAAATTGTGAAGAAACCACCCCGTCCGGGTGATCTGACTCTGATAATCTATTGTAAACAAAGAAAAAACGTACTTTGGGGCAATTTCTACCCAGTTCAGGGTGAACTCAACCCATAGGCTTTCATCTTCGCATACAGGGTCTTGCGGTCGATGCCCAATGCAGTAGCCGTGCGCCCCCGGTGCCAGTGGTGGAGGGCCAGACATTTCTCGATAGAGGTCTTTTCATACAGGGCAACTCTTGCCTGCAAGGACGTCCCCTGTTCAACATGATCCGATTCATGCGGCACATCTTCCAGGTCAAATCGCCCGATAAAATCCAGCCGTTTGATTGCAAGGTAGCGCTGCAGGATGTTTTGCATTTCACGAACATTGCCCGGATACTCATACGTGAAGAGGGCCTCCAGGATCTTGCCCGGGAGAACCGGCGGGTTGTCGGTACCTGTAAGCTCTCGCAGGAAGTGATCTATAAGCAGCGGGATGTCTTCGCGACGGTCTCTTAACGGTGGCAGATCGATGGGAACGATATCAATCCGAAAGAAAAAATCTTCCCGCATCTTACCGCTTTTGACCATATCTTTTAAGTTGCGGTTTGTAGCCGCAATCAGGCGGAAATCGGATTTGCGGGGCCTGCTGTCGCCCAAAGGAGAGTAGTTGCCGCCATCGATTGCCCTGAGTAGCTTCACCTGCATATCCAGGCTGAGTTCTCCGACCTCATCCAAAAAAAGTGTCCCCCCGTCAGCCCGGTCGAGATAGCCGTGTGCGTCCGCATTGGCTCCGGTATAGGCCCCTTTCTTGTGTCCAAAGAACTCGCTTTCCAACAAGTGTTGAGGGACAGCTCCGCAATTGACCGGAACGAACTCTTTGTTGCGTCGGCGGCCGAGATCGTGAATGGCCCGGGCCACCAACTCTTTTCCTGTCCCGGACTCCCCATAAACGATCACACTGGTGTCGGTCCCCGCGGCCTGAAGAATAAATTCATAGACTTCCTGCATGACATGGCTCTTGCCGATGATTTTCCCAAGCCGGTAGCGATCTTTAAACAGTGCTTTGAGGCGAATGTTTTCCTTGGCGAGGTTTTCGGATCGATCCTGGATTTCCTTTTTCCACTGTGTCGCCTTGGTGACGTCTTCTATAAAGCCGTCGAGGTGAGTGATTGTGCCATTGGCGCCGCGAACAGCCCGAATACTCAGCGAACAGGTGATGATAGAGCCGTCCTTTCGGCGAAGTTCTGAATCAAACCTGGATATGCCCTCTTTTGCTTCAATGGCGGAGAGGATTTCAGCTCTCCGCTCGGTATGAAGATAGAACTGAGATTCGATATCCTCTATCGAGTCTATGAGATCTTCCGGGGAATTATAGCCGAGGATGCCCGCAAAAGCCGGGTTGACCATCAGGAAACGACCATCCAGAGTGGATTGGAAAATACCCATAGTCGAGTTCTCAAAGATGCTCTGGAACTTGTCGGCGCGCTCGCGAACAGCTTCAAGTGCCTGATCCGGCTTTTGCCCCTCACTTTCCATGGCTGCCTTATCTCCGAAGGATTTCGTGTTAGAAAAAGGAGCATTGATGCTAAACTACTTGTGCGGTACTGTCGACTACAAATAGGATAAAGATATGCCGGGCAATCAACTGGAGTCCACGCATGAAGGGGACGAATCTGCTGTCGATGCACAGCGGGGCGTCGGCCGAGGGGTTCGAACCGGGATCTTCTACCACCCCGGTTTCAGCCGCAGAAGCTATCTGACTCAAGGGGCGCGCCTGGAGGACTTTCCGCAAGCCTTGAATCACCTTCTACAAGAGCAGCGCTACATTCTCTATCAGCCTGAACCCATTTCGGAAGCATCTATTCTTGCGGTGCATTCCCGGCAGCTTCTGGAGGAGGTCAAGCAGGACCCGCTGTGCTCTACCGCCTGGCACTCGGTTGGAGCAGTCGTCATGGCTGCCGAAAAGATCGCGTCAGGCGAGGTCGGGAACGCTTTTTCCTTCATTGGCGCAGGCGGGCATCATGCGGGCAAAAACTTTTTCGGCGGGTATTGCTGCTTCAATGATGTGGCGATCGCCATCAGGGTGTTGCGGGATGTCCACGGCATCAGGAGAATCGCCATTCTCGACACTGACGCCCACCACGGCGACGGCACTCGCGCGCTCGTCTGCGATGATCCGGAGGTTCTCCACGTTTGCGTTTGTTCTAATAACTACGAGTCCGAAGACGGCACAAATGTGGACATCGCGACGGCCGCCCGCCCCTGGGATGAAGACCCTGACGCGGGGTACGCAAGGACGGCGATGGAGGGTTTCCGTGAACGCGCCCGCAGGTTTGGGCCGGAATTCATGTTCTGGTATTTCGGGTTTGACACCCATCGTGGCGATTACGCCGATATCGGCCTCACTATCAATGCATACCTGCCGATTGCCCGGATGATGCTCCAGCTTTCAGGAGAAATCTGCGGGGGACGGCTGGAAGTGGTCCTCGGCGGCGGCTCCCGGAGCGATATTGCAAGGTCGGTCATCCCGGCGCTAATCGCAGTCCTTGGCGAAGCCGGATCAGGCTCCTGAAGGCCTCTTGACTATGTTGAAGATGGAATCTATATTAAAATCAGGTAAAGCACATTGGGTGTTTTATCAAATTCGGTGACCATTCTGAGGAGCAAACAGGTTTTCTGTTTGCTCCTTTTTCAGCTTTTTGCCTTGCCGCCGCCGAAGGCAGCGGCGAACCAGGCAGGCGGTCCCACCGCCCAGTTAACGCACAGGAGCTTTGGTCCGGAATCAGTGATCGAAAGAACACTAACCGAGGCCAGGCTTATTTCAAGTCTCAGGAGAAAATCCAGGGGAATGCCTGCATAATGGGCCAGTACGGTTTTTATCGGGTCGGCATGGCTTATGACGGCGATCGTGCCTTGCGGGTATTGTCTTCGAAGTCTTTCTATTTCGGTGACCATCCTCTGCTGAACCTCGACCAGGAGTTCTCCGTTCGGCGGTCTTGTCCCTGTGCGAAATGTTGTGTAGTTCAGCCACAAGGGATTACCGACCAGTTGTTTCATTTCAAAGCCTGTCCAGCCGCCTATCTCGACCTCCAATAAATTTTCGCTGGTATGAACCTCCAGTCCCAAATGCCGGGCCAGGGGAAGCGCCGTTTCAAAGGTGCGCTCAAGAGGGCTGCAATAGATGGCGTCTATGGATATCCCGCCTAGCCGTTCGACCAGCTTTTCGGCCTGCGCCTTCCCTTCCTCGTTCAGATGCACGCCCGGCATTCTTCCGGGCAGGAAATTTCCAATAGCAGGGTTGAGTGCATGCCTGATCAAGAGAAAAACCGACATAAAGAGTTGCTCCATGAAGGAAGCGAGAAACAAGAAGCAAGAAGCGGGAAGATCCCCCTGCCTGCTTCATGCTGTGTAATTTCCGGTGAGCACGTATTAAAACTTCTTTGTTTCCTTGTCCATACCTTTTGATGAACTTTGCATTATATTGATGCAGGTTATTAGGCTGAAGGTAGATAGGCTGAAGGTAGATAGGCTGAAGGTTTCTTTTTCTGTTGAGAATTCCCGATGGATGAGAAGACAAAAGTGAAACTTCAAGAGATTTTTATGGCCGGAATTGGGGCAGTTGACCCCGAAGAAGCAGTCATGCGCCACGTGGAGTTGAGTGGTAATCAGTTGAAGGTGGGCGGCTGTTCATATCAGCTCGAGGATTTCAAAAGGATTTTCGTAACGGGTTTTGGAAAAGCAACTGCGCCGATGGCCAGGGCGCTGGAGCAGGTGTTGGGAGACCGATTGAGCGAGGGCTGGATCACGGTAAAATATGGTCACGGCCTGCCTTTGAAAAGGGTGCGAGTAATGGAGGCCGGGCATCCGGTGCCGGACCAGGCCGGATTGGAAGCCGCACGTTTTATAATCGAGCGCCTGAAAGTTTGCACCGGCCAGGACTTGGTGTTGTGTGCATTTTCCGGTGGGGGAAGCGCGCTTTTTCCCGCGCCACGGCCTCCGCTTCAGCTTGGCGAAAAGCGGGAAACGACCCGGCTTCTGCTGGGGTGCGGGGCTACGATATTCGAACTTAACGCAATGCGCAAGCACTTGTCCCTGGGCAAAGGAGGGCAACTGGCGAGGATTGCCTACCCCGCCAAAGTCGTTTCTCTTTTCCTGTCCGATGTTGTAGGAGATTCACTGGACGTGATCGCCTCCGGCCCGACTGTCCCGGATCCGAGCACTTTCGCGGATTGCATCCGGATAGTGGAAAAATACAAACTTTCAGAAAAACTTCCGGCTTCTGTGATCAAACTGCTGCGTGACGGGGCCGGCGGGTTGGCCGAAGAAACCCCCAAGGCCGGGGATGCCGTTTTCGAAAAGGTTCAGAACCTGGTTGTCGGGAGCAATCGTGCCGCTTTACTGGCTTCAGCACGCAAGGCAGCCGAACTTGGGTACGAGCCCCTTGTCGTTTCATCTTTTTTCCAGGGCGAAGCCCGCGAGATTGCCCTGGCTTTTACGGCAATAGGAAAGGAAATAGTTTCCTCCGGGCGCCCGATCCCTGCGCCTGCCTGTGTACTGGCCGGAGGCGAAACGACGGTTACACTCAGAGGGGATGGTAAAGGCGGCCGAAACCAGGAATTTGCTCTGGCCGCGGCCCTCAGCCTGGAGCGATGGCCGGGGATTTCGGTATTGAGCGCAGGGACCGACGGCACAGACGGGCCCACGGACGCCGCCGGCGCTTTTGCAGACGCTGATACCTGCCGGAAGGCGGCACAAATCGGTATAGATCCGCTTGATCATCTTTCCAGAAATGACTCATATTATTTTTTCAAGGCGATCGGGGACCTTTTTATCACCGGTCCCACCCGCACCAATGTGATGGATGTGCTTTGCATGATTGTCGAGAGGTGAAGAGGTTACTTTTATGCCGACTATCCGAATTGACGATGTGACCTTTCATTATGAGACAAGGGGGCAGGGACAGCCGGTCCTTTTTCTGAACGGTCTGGGCATGAGTGCCCGGGACTGGGAAATACAGGTTGCATATTTTTCAAAAGAATACCAGGTCATCACGTTTGACTGTCGCGGACAAGGCTCTTCCGACAAACCTCCGGGGCCATACAGCATTGCGCTTTTTTGCGACGACACCGTGCGGCTGCTCAGATCAATCAATGCNNGGCATGATCGCTTTTCAGATGGCTGTGAGCCACCCGGAACTGGTCAGGAGCATGATCATCGTCAACAGTGGTCCGGAGTTCAAGCTGCGAACCTGGAGACAAAAATTTGAATTTCTGAAGCGCAGACTAATTGTGGGGGTGCTCGGAATGCCGACGATGGCCAGGGTCCTCGCCGGGCGCCTTTTCCCCGAAAAGGGGCAGGAAAACCTTCGCATGGAAATGGAGCAAAGGTGGGCCCAAAATAATAAAAAAGCCTACATTAACTCGTTTCTGGCGCTAAGGGACTGGAGCGTTTCGAAATATCTGGAACAGATCCGCTGTCCCACCCTGATTGTTTCCGCCGACCAGGATTATACGCCTGTCGGCTATAAACAATTTTACATGAGTAAAATACCAGGTGCCGAGTTGGCGGTTATATCCAATTCCCGGCACGCCAGCCCGCAGGACCAGCCGGAGAGATTCAACAGCATAGTGGCTGAGTTTTTGAGAAAGCAGGCCTGAATAAAGGGTTGCGGGTTGAGAGTTGCGAGTTGCGAGTTGAAAACCAGGACCGGACATCCTGGAGTTTTGCGAGCGGCGGAAGTCCCGGCCGGCGGTTCCCCCGCCCC
>OMOE01000063.1 GCA_900290365.1 Syntrophobacter sp. SbD1
GACCCCGTGCACAAGAAGCTCCGATTCGGGCAGATCCGCCAGTACCCTCGCCGTGTAATCTCGGACCCCGACCGAACTGCCGCCTGAGAGCAAAATCACATCGTGGCCCGAAATAGCCTCACGGCAGGAAGAAACCAGCTCTTCAAACCGGTCTGGGACCCTTTTCCGCATCCCGACCCTCGCACCGGTGGATTCAATCAGGGCGGTCAGGCTGAAGCTGTTGATGTCCCTTACCTTGCCGGGCGGCAGGGGGTGCGTTTCAACCGGAACTATCTCGTCTCCCGTGGAAATCAGGGCGACCAGAGGCGCCCTGAAAACATCCACCTCCACTATTCCCAGGGCAGCGAGCACGCCGATATCCTGGGGACGAAGCAAGGCGCCTTTCCTGAACAGAACCTCGCCGGAGGCTATGTCGTCTCCTGTCTTGAGCACATTTTCGCCGGGCGCCGCAGGCCTCGTGATCTCGATTGCCGTATTGTCGAGCGCCGAGGTGTATTCGATCATCACCACAGCGTCGGCGCCCTCGGGAAGCATTCCGCCGGTCGGGACCTCAACGGCCTTTCCCGGCGTGACGGAAAGCCGGGAGGCCTCGCCCATGAGCACTTCACCCAGTCTTTCCAAAAGAGCGGGAATGCTTTCCGATGCTCCAAAAGTGTCCCGGGCGCGAACGGCATACCCATCCATCATCGCGCGTGAAAAATGAGGGACCTGCTCGGCTGCCGTTATATCCGAGGCCAGTCTTCTGCCGCAGGCAATGTCCAGAGATACCGGTTCGGGCGAAAGAGGCTGAATCCCATCCAGGATCGACAGGACCTCATCGGCGGTTTTGACCTTGAGAAATTCAGACATATCTAAATATAACACAAACGATTGCAATCATCGGAAGCAGAACCGTTTCAGGACATAAAAAGACCCGGATGGAGATTCTCCATCCGGGTCCAGGTTAAACTTAGGTGAGCCGATCTCCGGCTAGAAGTTCCACAGCAGCCTTGCGCCGAGCTTGAAGGCGTTTGAGACCGCAGACGACGAGTACAAGTTCGGGTTGATCTGAGTGGCACCACTTCCGTATACGGTAGTGCCGGTATAGATAGGAAGCGGCAGCGGACAGAAAGCATCGTCGGCAAAAAGGTACGCAGCAACAAGGGTTAGCGTCAGATTATCGACGATCTGCTGATCGAGATACAAGTTGAGTTCATGCCCGAGGGAGTCGGACATCTGGTACCTCAAGTTTTGTGGAGTGGCTACGGTTCCATTTGCAGCCACGCCTGCCGCCCTGAAACTGTTTGGATCAAAGGCGTACGGAACGGGGTTCGATGTCCCCCAATACCAGTAGGACGCGCTCAGCCTGGTTCCTGGGCAGATCTGCCAGGAACCTCCTGCTGTAAGCGTCCAGACGTTGGTCGGATATTGGTAGGATTCCCAGTAGATTGTGCTTAGATCGGAGTAGCCCGTAAAGTTCGTTTTTGCCGCCGAGAGGCCGTTGGCAAATCCGCGCTGGACCCACTGATCGTCTTCCAACACGCCGCCGCCCAGGATTTCCGAGCTGTACTTGGAAGTGCCGACAGGGCCTGTGAACCACGTAACGTTCGAATCCGTGGTGCCTCTGAAGGGCAGGCCCCCGATGGTGGGAAGAACGTTAAGGGAGCTAACTGAATTGGCGCCAGTGCCTGCCCCGTTGTTTCCCGGGCTATTGGAGAAATTTGGGCCGGTGGTGTAGAAACCGCCCATGTTAAAGGTGAACGGAGGATGGAAATAGGTCACGCCGGCATCGATCATCCAGCCCTCGTACGATGAACTGGAGGAAGTGCCCAAGGCACTAGATCCTGTCGGGCTGGTGATCGTGGTGAGTCGGACCGGCAAATTGTAGTCAACCTCTCCAAAGTTCTTGACGAAATTTACATACCCGAGCAGCCAGTCGACCTTGTAGGTCAGGTTGAAGCCCAGGTCGATCAGGTCGTTGCTTTTGATGTTGTTCTGAACAGGCATGAAACCGGTGTCCACTACGCCCGTGAACCCTGAAACCGGGGTGCCGAGGGTAGTCCTGTCAATGCTGTTGTTGGTTTTGTGACCGTCCTGGTAAAAAGTCACTAGAGAGGCTTTCCATGGTCCGCAGTTATAGTCGACGGAAACGAAGACATCGTCTAGATTGAGGTCCTGGTTGGTATAAGCCATGTACGTTTTGCTAAAGCCGCTGGAGGCAGATGACGGCAAGGTATTGATATCGGAGCCCAAACTTCTCTCAGCGCCATACTGGCCGCCGATGTAACCAACTGCTATACGGAAAGGATCCAGTTTGGTGAGAAGCACACCTGCCGAGAAATCGTCGTCGACGATCCACGAATCCATCAATGTGATCGTCTGGATGCCGATAAGAGCGGTAGAAGGCGTATTGGGGATGTTAAACTCCATATACACATTCTTCACCTCTATCGCGACCTGGTCCGCGCCGATATTGCCGCCCCCGTTCTGACCGGCCCTGACTCCAAGTGAGGCCGCTCCGTCGCCGGGATCGCCCCACTTCGTGTCGCCTATTTCAAACTTGGTCACTACTTTGAGGTTCTTGCTTCCAAGGAAGGTGAAGTAAAGGCGAAGACGCTGGTCTAAATAAAACCGGTTATCGTCGCTGTTGAAATAGCTGTTCGGCTTGCCAAGGGCATCGTACGACTGCTTTGTGTAGTTTCCATAGTAACCGTTGCGGTCGGTGCCGTCCCAGACATTGTCGCCTGAGTTTACCCGGAAACGAAACTGGCCGCCGTAAAGGAACTGGACATCCGCGAGTGCTGGTATTGCAATCGATACTGCCAGCAGGGTCGCGGCGAACATGAGAATGTATTTCCGCATGAATTTTCCTCCTCAAAAGCTGACATGATTTGCTACTCATTATCTGCTGAGCCCCATCCTCTTGATATTACTACTTTGTGCACCTCCTTATCTATAGAAAGGTTAATATTTGCCCCTAATATCCAATTGGAACAAAAATTAGTGTATTGATTACATAAATGTCAAGAAAAAATCTTTAATAAAATTGACAAAAATTAACTTGATATGGGGGCCTTGCCTGATTTATTGTAAAGCACGGGAGAATTACGCCCTATTGTGCCTAAGTTTAGAGAAATTGGCCGAAAAACTGGACTTTTTTGCGCAAAGGCGGGCAATTTCGCTGCCTGGTCTCAAAAATCCGTAAACGATATCCAAATCACGCGAGTGCGTATTTACTCCAATATCTGTTTGATGCGAGAGGAGAATGACATGCATTATAGGAAAGTCGTTATCATATCTGCTTTAACACTGCTTCTTTTTTCAGGGTTTGCAGCGTGCTGCACTGCCGCCGGCCCGGCGGGGGAAACGAGTCCGTCCAGGGTGGCGGTTCTGCCCTTTACGATGAATACCCCGGCAGACCTGCACTATCTTCAAAGCGGGGTCCGCGATATGCTCTGCTCCAGGCTTTCCTGGAAGGGAAAGGTGCAGGTTGTGGACAAAGCGGAAGTGGACAGGGCCGCCAGGGGACCAAAGGAAATATCGCAGGACGAAGCCTTGCGGATGGGAGCTGCTGTCAAGGCCGACTATGTTCTCTACGGGAGCATAACCAGCACGGGCCAGTCGGTAAGTATAGACGCGAAAATGATTCATGTGTCGGGCAAAACGGAGCCTGTGTCCTTTTATGCCCAGACGAAGACCCTCGACGAAATCATGCCTCAGGTGAACCTTTTCGCCCAACAGATAAATCAGCAGATTTTCGGCAAACCGGAGGAGAAGGCCCATGCGGCGTCGGCGGAAGCCGAGGCGCTTGCCACCCGAAATCCCGAATTGCTTCTTCCTGGAGCGGTGGCAACTGGAGCTGCAATATCCTACCTCAACCCCAATTTTGTCGAAGTGACCCCCGAAGGTTCGCTCAGGCCGCCGGGCATGTGGAAAAGCCAGGATATTCAGGGGGGGATAATCGGTATGGACCTGGGAGATGTTGACGGCGACGGAAAGGACGAAATCGTCACCATACAGACGAGAAAACTGATCGTGTATAAAAAGGAAAATCAAGGACTTAAAGTGGTGGGCACGTTCGAGGGCACCGCTGTTGACCGTTTCATCTGGGTGAGCGTGGTGGACATCTACAGCGAAGGCAAAGCATATATCTTCTTGACAAATATTCGGACGAGGAACTCCACCCGGCAGCCCGGGGCAGAATCGGCCAAGGACCTCCCCGATCAGAGCGATGATGTTTCCTCTTTTGTGCTAGCGGTTTCAGGCGGCAAGATCCAGGTGGTCGCCAAGGGGGTCCCCTATTTTCTGAACGCAGTGCATCTGGGGCAGCGGGGTAAAGTGCTGGTCGGACAAAAACAGGGAAACAAATACGAGAGCGCGTTTGCCGGGGACATATTCGAGATGCAGCTTCGGGGTGACTCAGTCGTCCCGGGACCAGCGGTCAACGTTCCTAAGGAAATCAATGTTTTCAACTTCGCAAAAGCCGACATCAACAACGACAAGCTCGATGAAATCGTTACGGTCGATGAGAACCACAATCTGCGCATTCTGACCCCGGCGGGCGACCAGATCTGGAG
>OMOE01000042.1 GCA_900290365.1 Syntrophobacter sp. SbD1
AGCTCAGGTCCAGGGTGGCGACTTGGCAGGCGCCTGTCGCCTCTATGTTTTTTAGTTTGTCGGCCAAAAGGCGCCCGGAGATCTCGGGGAGCTTTATGCAGAAGCTTCCCCCGAATCCGCAGCAGGTTTCATTTTCGGCAAGGGGGACGAAATCACCTCCAAACATCTGTGCAAGGTATCCTTCGGCAACCCCGTGCAGTCCGATGCCCCGCAGCGTGCGGCAGCTCGAATGGTAGGTGGTGCGGGCAGATCGCGGGTGGACGGCAATTTCCTTTACGCCGAGAACTTTGTGCAGGAATTCGCAAAACTCGTAAGTCCTGTGCCCCAGGGCTTCCAGGCGTTCACGGAGGGTGGGCGAGTCGGGGAAAAGCTCGGCATAATGGTTTCGCACTGTGTCGGCACACGAGGAACTGAGCGCCACAACGGTTTCGGCCTGCTCGAAGACCTCCAGGAAATGGAGGGCAAGCCGCCTTGCCCAATCCCGATGACCGGTGTTTAGCCAGGGCTGGCCGCAACAGGTCTGAAGTTGCGGAAAATTCACCTCCACGCCCAATGCTTCGAGAACCTCTACGCACGCGCGCCCTGAAGCCGGATACAAAAGATCGGCCGTGCAGGTGAGAAGCAGGGATATTTTCATTTCCTCAACCTTTAAGATGGAAAGTGCATCGCACGTTGCACATAATTTTACATGATAGATGTTTCAGGTATAGCATAGATCCATGTAAGTTCAAAATGACCCGCTGCCCGCCAGTGGTTTATTCTGGCGAATTTTGGCGGTTCAGGTATAATCGCTTTAAAATTCACCGGTGGAAGAAAAACCGAAAATCCGAATCTATGGCAAGTCAGCCAGTGATGAAAAATACATGATTTTCGTTGAATACAACGGCATGGGACTGCCCGAATGCAGGATCTACATTCCCTGTTTCACTTCCGGTATGCCGGCGAAGATGATTCGTTTACCACAGATGACACAGATGACGCAGATAGAAGCATAAAAGAGTCTTTCAGCAAGCATAGATGCCCTGAGAGTGTTTCTTGAAAGTTTGTCAAGGTTTTCTTGCCGCCGCCGAAGGCGGCGGCAAACCCGGCCGGCGGTCCCACCGCCAAGGGAGGATATCGAAATGTCTGTCCAGTTCGTTAAAAACTCTGTTTCCCCTTACGGATTGGCTCCATGTGAAGAGGATCGCGCACTTGGGCTTGTCGAGTTATGTGGAAGGACTGCCTATAAGTCCGAAGAGAAGATAACGGAGGATTCTGCCAAAAAATTCGTGCTCATGCTCAAATCGCAAGGCCATCTTTCCGTGCTGGAACATAGCAACATAGTGCTGAAAGTAGAAAAGGATACGGCCTTGCACCCGGACAGACCAGCCCCTGTCACTTTCGCCGAAATTCTCGATGCGTTGAGCGACAGGCTCGCCTTTCATCGTCTTTTTCCCGTCAATTCGGGATCGGGGTTTCTCATGACGGGCAACTTCCGCGCCTGGGTCGAAACTCTGGACCGCTTGAAAAGGATGGAGCGTATACATGGTTTTCTGCTCCAGAGCCTCAATCGGTTTTTCCCTGCGCTTTTCCCGGACGGGCGGGGGCAGACGGCGGCAATACAATCGCGAGCGTCTCTTTTGGGAGAAGAGGAGCAGCTTGAACTGCTGAAAACCGATCCCTCTCTCGATCTTCCGGTTTTCGTTTTCAAGTTTGTGTGCGACCGCGGCATAACCCACGAGGTGGTGCGGCACCGGGTGTTTTCATTTACCCAGGAAAGCACCCGGTATGTGAACTATGGAAGCAAGGGCATGGTCCTCATTTTGCCCGAAGAACTATACAATTCATATGATGATGAAAAAGGCGAGCTATCGCCGGTTGATCCCATGGCAGTCGAGTGGCGAAAGCGCGCGGAGGTCCTTTTCCACTGGTATATGGAAGACCTTCAGAGGGGCCTGAGGCCGGAGATCGCCAGGGACATCCTGCCGAATCTTCTCAAGAGCGAGATTTTCGTCAGCGGCCGTTGGAGCGGCTGGAAGCATTTCATCCTGCTCAGAGACTCCAGTAAGGCGCACCCGAGGATTCGCTTTCTTGCAAAAGAGGTAAGAAAATATTTCGCAGGGTTGGGGCTGGAGTGCTGATGATGGAACATGAAGGGATGAAGGAAATATTTGCGCTGCAATGGAAACTCAATATCCGGACCCTGGCGAATGCGGGCAAGGATTTCGAGTCGGTCATGAAAGATCCGGAACAAAAACTCGTCTGGATCGAAAACTACCGCAAGGCGCTTTCCGCCGAACTTGCAGAACTGATCCGGGAAGTGCAGGAACACGGCCCCGGGACTCAGAACGGCAAGGTGGAAATTGTCGATATACTTCATTTTCTCGTGAGCCTTTCTCAAATCGTGGGCGTTGAGCCCGGGGATATCGCCTCTTTGAGCGCCGCGGCAAACGGGACCTCTTTTGAAAGCTGTTCCATCCAGGCGTTTTTGGGTATCGACGAACTTCAAAACAGCCTCAAGTGGAAGTGGTGGGCAAAGGGCGGGGGCTTTAAACCTGAGAGGGCAAGGAGCGCTATCCTGGACCTGTGGAATTCTCTTGGCTGTATTTGCGCCGTCTTCGGCTTCGGGTTCCCGGAGCTAAAAAAAATCTACGTTGCCAAAAACAGGATCAACTTCGAGCGGCAGCGGGACAATTACAACGAAGACACAAAGACCGAAGAGGACAATCTTTCCATACAGGGTTAAACGCGCGGATATGAGTGACGGATTGATGCAGGATAAGTCCAAACACCCCCGGCTTGCATTGCCGGCAAAGTTAATCAGTTTCGAGGGAATCGACGGGTGCGGAAAGAGCACCCTGATGGACCAGTTGGCGAACTGGCTTACAAAGGCGCAAATCCCCTTCATCACGACTAGAGAGCCGGGCGGAACGCCAATAGGCGAAAAGATCCGCGAAATCCTTCTCGATCCGGCTTCATCGGAAATGAGCAGCCGGGCCGAAGTGCTCCTCTACAGCGCAAGCAGGGCGCAACTGACCGACCAGGTGATCGTTTCGGCCATGAACAACGGTTCGTGGGTGCTAACCGATCGGTTCGTAGACGCGACCTTTGCCTACCAGGGATTTGGGCGCGGTTTCGATCTCGATCGCCTCAGGATGATCCAGGAATGGACGATAAAAGACGTCTGGCCGGACAAGACCATTCTGCTCGACTGCGATATAGATATAGCCTTATCCAGGCTTAAGGCCCGGGATGGAGCAGAGCGGGACCGCATCGAGCAGGAGGACAAAACATTCCACAGCAAGGTCCGCAACGGTTACCTGGCGCTTGCCAAAAAAGAACCGGAGAGGTTCATAATCCTGGATGCCTCCAGGCCTTTGGAAGACGTCATCAAGGAATTCTACGAAAAATTCTGGAAGCAATTAGGGAATTAGTATCTCATGTCCCCATGGGACACCCTGAAAAGGCAAGCCAATCGCCCCCCTTTTCTAAAGGGGGGCAGGGGGGATTTGCAGTTGGGTGGCCCGGCTAATGACGGCTTGTGGATAGATCGCGCTCCTGCTTTATCAAACAGGAGTTTCAGAGTACAAGCACAGCAAACAGCAAAACACTCGCAAAACCAATAGGTT
>OMOE01000064.1 GCA_900290365.1 Syntrophobacter sp. SbD1
TCTCGAAAAACTTTCGAAAAATCAGTGAGTCAGAAGAGACCCTTTTTTCAGCATCCTGTTAGAACCTGTACCTCTATTTCGTGAATCTTGTTTTGAGAAAAAACGTAGTACGCTGATGTGACACTAATAAGAATGGCTAAAACAGATGCATTAATCCCGGCAATTTTAAGGCTATGGCCCCGATCTTCTATCCTAAACGCCCATGATATGATTGGCTCAATCAAAGTTAAAAAACATGCTACTACTGTATGTAAAGCGCGTCTCAATTGATTGAGTATTTGTTTCATAGCAGCTATGCTGCGTTCAGTTATACTGCATCCCCATGATAAGGCCGATTTAATCAAAGTTAAAAAGCATACGCCTGCCGTATGTAAAACGCATCCGAGTTGCCTAAGTATTTGTTTTATGACGGGAGCTGTGTTAAAGTTTCGTTTCAATCTTAGCCTCTCCTAATGACCAATAATTACAATCCATTACAAGATTAACAATATGGACAATTCACAACACATCGTCCAGTTTGTTCATAGGAAAACAAACGCGGCGTATTTTCTTAACCGTGTTACCTGAATATCAGAAAACGCTACATTAACTGAACAATTCCTGCCCTGAATCACCGAAGAACCGCTTTACCTCGCTTGTGGTGAAGAAAGCAACTTGATAGGCAAAGAAGTATATTGATAGGGCTCCTAAAATTTTGTAAATAAGCATGTTCACGTTTTCTGCAGGCTCAAAAAGCTTTAGTATACCCCACCAACAAGATGTTAGAGATTTGATAAGCACAAGTTGGACAACCCAATGTTTTCTATCCCGCAATCCGAAGTAGATAACGTTGAGGATAAAGAAATGCAGGACCCAATCAGTCTTTGGAAGTTCCAGTCGGTACAGAAATCCTGGTATGGCCAGCCCAAACCCCCATATCAATGTTAGGTATACCCTTCGAATTAGCAGGACTATCTTTCCAATGCGGTCCATTGTCAGTGATTCGCTTGAAGGAATAATTCCCTGAAATATCCCGTTGCGGTTTCCCATAACTGTCCAGTTTCGCACGCTGTTTTTACTCGCTTTTTTACTCGCTGGCAATTTGGCCGAAATACCCATTCCGTGAGGTTACTACACAAAAAATTGTTCGCCAAAATTTGCGTACTGCACATAACCTAAAATTATGAGGCCATTCCCTTTCCGGCATTTCCAGGGTCTCCGATTCCGTGGATTTATCCAGTATCAAAATCACGTCAGATCAGGATTCCCTGTGCAATGGGAGTAGTCTTCTTTATACTCCCTTTTGGCGGCTTGCCCTTAGGATTGCCCGATTGACCTTTTTGGAATGGGCGGCCTCGCGGAATACCAGACTGAGCGGATTTAATCTTGGCTTTCTTTAACCCATCCGGCACAGAATCCGGGGCAAGTGGCGTTTTGATTTTGAGTGCTTTGGGGGAATCTGTCAAGTCAATCGAGTCGAGGGCTATTCGCGTTTTCGTTTCTTCCAGGGAATCCGGGGAAGCAATCGAGGAATTTGAAAAAGGCCATAGAAAATAACCCCCGGTACTGGAAAATGGCTGCTGCAGACGAAGATTTCCGTTCGCTGTGGGAGGACGAAGATTTTAAAGCTATTGTTGAAATACAACCCAACAAGCCGGAATGTATCTGATTTCTATCTCGGAGGAAGAGTTGTGAGACAATTTGTCGAATAGGTCTCATACCAATTTGCGTTCAAGACGGGTGCTTGGAGTCAAGGGGCAGGGACGGTTTTCCCCCTCTCCCGTTCGGGAGAGGGGCGGGGTGAGGGCATATCCCTGTTCCGTCTTGAACGCAACTTGGTATCACGACGTGACGGAGCACCTGCCGTGCTGTCCGAAGGCCGGCACTCTTGTCCTTGACTTGCGCTAAAATGGGTGTATGTACATTATTTGTAACCCAACTTTGGGACTATCGGACGACGCGGCATTTTGTTTTTACTTTTTCCTTTTGCCTTTTTACTTTTTACTTTGCATTCCAAAGGAATGCGTGCGCAGGCTTTAACACCATGGCGGATGATCCGGAAATCCTGAATCGTGACAGATGTAAACAGATAGGACGCATTTGCGCATGCTACAATTTGCGCAGGGCTGCCCGGGCCATTACCCGGCTCTATGACGATTTCCTGAGACCAAGCGGTCTGCGAACCACTCAATTTTCCGTGCTCATGACAGTCAGACTGTTGGGACCTGTGGCCTTGACCAAACTGGCGGAGTTGACCGTAACCGAGCGCACGACATTGACGCGAAATCTGAGAGTTCTCGAAAAGAAAGGCTACATACGCATCGAACCGGGAAAGGATGCCAGAGAGCGCCAGGTGAGTAATACCGAAAAAGGCCAGGATACCCTGATGTCGGCCATACCCATGTGGCAGGCCGCCCAGTCGCATATCGAAAATGGACTTGGCGATGAGCGCGTGGGCAGCCTGCTAAAAGACCTTTCGGAAATTGTTTCGCTTTCCCGCGCGAAGTAGTGTTTTTTTAAATAAATACGTGCATATACACTTCAATCTTAACCCGCAAAACAAGGAGCAACATCATGAGTGAGGCAAGCTTCAAAGAGATGGCCGAGTGGCTGCGCAATGATTTAAGGCTGAAGACCTTTCCCGTGGCGGCCAAGTTTTTGAAAAACAAATCGGAAATTCCGGAGAAGGCGCGCCGGCCCTCTGTTGCGCTCGGGAAAAGAGTTACAGTTTGCCAGGGGGTTACCATGGCCAGAAACTACGGTTGGACGGTCGGGCTCACAAAAGAAGACCAGATCTGTGTACCGGCTGCGATAATGTTTGGTTTCAGCGATTCTGCCGACCCGCCCGATTCTCTGGCCGGGCTCTTTTGTGAGATAAACTTTTCGAGCGATGCCGGCCTTGCCCGCAAGGAAACCTCTTCCATGAACCGGTTTGAAAATGGAGAGATCGAAGCGATCGTTTTGGCCCCGGTGGAAAAGGCCCCTTTTGAGCCGGACACGGTCCTGATCTACGGCAATCCCGCTCAAATGATGCGTCTTGCCCAGGCATGGAGCTATGCTACAGGCGAGCGGGTTTCGGGGGAATTTGGAGGCAAGGTGGAGTGTGATGAAAGCCTCATCGCCCCCTTCAAGATGCAACGCCCCAGGATGGTGATTCCCGGGCACGGGGAGCGCATTTTTGCCGCAACCCAGGATGATGAGGCCGCATTTGCCGTTCCGGGCAAAAACTTCCCTGAAATTATCAACGGACTCAAAGAGGTAGGCAAGGCGATTGGAGCACGTTACCCGATAACTCCCTATCAGAACTTCCAGCCGGAATTGCCGCCGGCCCACAAGAAATTGGGGAAAGAACTGGGCATCCTGTAATAAATTCAAGGCAATGGGTAAATGGGTTATGGGTAATGGGTGAAAGCCCATAACCCCTAACCCGGACAAGCCGGAACCAAAAAGATTCACCGCAGAGACGCAGAGAGCGCAGAGGAAAGAAACCTAGCATGCAAACATAAGTTACGTTTTCTCTGCGATCTCGGCCACCTCTGCGGTCAGTTCATTGGAATTCCGCCGCACAGGGGCAAAGTGCTTAAGGACCTCATTGTTTCGTTTTTGTCCTTACTGTCTGTTTAAATGCTTTTCTCAGCGATCTCTGCGTCTCTGCGGTGGAATTTTATGGCCCGCAGAGAAGGCTGAGAGCGCTGAGGCTGTCACGAAGATTTTCTTCCGGTAAGCTCATAGAATTTCTCCAGCAGTCCTGATGTTCACGGCATTTCTATTTCCCGGAAGAAATCCTGGCCTTCAGTTGTTGGATTTGGGCGGCAGTTATCTCGCGGCCGTCAGCGCCAAGGACCGTGGCCGAGGGTGGGACCTCCAGTTGGAAAAGCGCGGGATCGAGGCTTGCGTGGGGCGTAAAGGATTCAATCGAAATCTCGTTAGTGTTGCCCAGGACATCATGAGTTTGTACGCGGGTTATCCGATAGGTTTGGAGGTCTATCCACAAATAAGCGAGTTTGACGTTTGGGTCTTCCTCTTTGGGGACGAGTTGCAGGACGGCCATATTCTGGGTTGACTGGATAGGGTCGAGAATCACGTCAAAATGGTTTTTGAGTTCGAGTGCTCCGTCAAAGAAGGTACGGGCCAGAGGTGAGGTGAAAAGCTTTTCTGCATCTAACATCGTGACCTGGTTCTCGGCACGTACATAGAGCCACGAAAACTGGTTATTGGCGACGAAGACCTGTTCCTCGGGCTTGTCGTATTCCCAGCGCATCTGCCGCGGCCTTTCGTAGTAGAGCCTCCCCCGCGCCTCACCGGCGCTGAGGGTGCCCGTTGCCGCCGAGGTGGTCTTCTGCCGAAAAATCGCCGTGAAAGCATGGACGTTCTGGTAATTGGCTTCAGCTTTGGCAAGAATTTCCCCGAGCATCCGGGAGTGGCCGGCCCCCGAGGCATGACCGGCTGAACACAAAAAGAAAGGCAATAAGAGAAGGCATAGCGATGCAGTGCGGTAAAGGTCTGTTTTGCGAGTAAGTTCGTTCAACTGTTTTTCTCCTGTAGTGAGAAGAACTTGGTCACGAAGAACGCGAAGGATACACGATCGACAACCCGGCCGGATTCCGCGAGTTGTAGATCGGTGAGTTCCAGTTTTTCTTAGCTATTAATCCTGTAAATCCTGAGTCTCTTGCAAAACTCCATTTTAAGGGGTTTGCGGGCTGGAAGCCCGCGCTCCCGGGGAATGGCCGTGTTGTCTGGGAGCGCGGGCTTCCAGCCCGCAAAGGAGATCCCCGGACATTTTGCAAGAGGCTCTCCTGTCTAAAAAAGCTTTTCTCCGTGTTCTCTGCGTCTCGCAGCCTGCCCCGGCAGTGCTTCTGGGCCGGGGGTGAACCTCAGAGCCGCCTTCCGAGCACTTCCCTTGGTTTTATTCCGTCCGAAGGGGATACCAGCCCCTGCTGTTCCATTACTTCTATCATGCGGGCAGCGCGATTGTAGCCAACCCGCAGCCTTCTTTGCAGCATGGATATGGATGCCTGCCTGGTTTCAAGCACGATCTGCACGGCATCTTCGTATTTTACGTCAAGTTCTTCTTCGGCAATTTCAGCAGCAGGGCCTTCTTCCCGCAGGTCGACTCTGTCCTTTAGCGGGTCCTCGATGAGCTTTTGCGCTCTCCAGTGCTCGGTGATCCTTGCTATTTCGGCATCTGAGACGAAGGCGCCGTGTATGCGTTGCAGTTTTGCCGTACCGGGCGGAAGGAAGAGCATATCGCCTGCTCCCAGCAAAGCTTCGGCGCCCGAACCGTCAATAATGGTCCTCGAATCGATTTTCGATGAAACCTGGAAAGAAATCCGCGTGGGAATGTTGGCTTTGATTATCCCGGTCAGAACGTCCACCGATGGCCTCTGTGTCGCGAGGATGAGGTGGATGCCCGCCGCGCGCGCCATCTGTGCAACGCGGGTGATGGACTCTTCTACCTCGCGGGAGGCAACCATCATCAGGTCGGCAAGCTCGTCAATTATTATCACCACGTAAGGGAGCTTGAAGTGCTGAAGACCGGAATCGGAAAGCTCACCGGTTTCAGACCCCTTTGCCGCCTCTTTTCCCTTCACCGGTTTTTCACGGGCGAGCACCCGGTTATACGTCTCTATGTTTCGAACATTTTTGTCCGCCAGCAACTTGTAGCGAAGCTCCATTTCCTCGACGGCCCAACGCAGGGCCCTTGTAGCCATTTTTGCGTCGGTTACCACGGGGTGTATCAAATGGGGTATTCCTTCAAAGCTGCTGAGCTCGATCCTTTTAGGGTCGATCAGCAGAAGCCGCATCTCTTCGGGTGTGTTTCGGAAAAGAAGACTGATCAAAAGAGTATTGATGCAAACACTTTTACCGGTCCCCGTGGCCCCCGCAATGAGCAGGTGAGGCATTTTGGCGAGATTTGCCGCAAACGGCTGGCCGTTGATGTCTTTTCCGAGAGCGATGGTAAGCGGGGTCGCGGCCAGTGAGAAGATATCCGATTCGAGCACTGTCTTGACGGAAACGAGTTCTCTTTTGATGTTGGGTATTTCGATTCCTACAGCCGCCTTGCCCGGAATGGGAGCAACCACGCGTATGCTGGTCGCCTTTAGCGCCATCGAAAGGTCATCGGCAAGGTTTACGATTCGGCTGATCTTGATTCCCGGAGCAGGGGCGTATTCATACATCGTGATTACGGGCCCCGGATTGATGCCCACCACCTTACCCTGGACGCCGAAATCGGCCAGCTTTTCTTCGAGAACGACCCCGTTTTGTTCGAGCTTTTTCCAGTCGGGTTTGAAACTTTCCGTTTCATAAGTGTCGAGCATCGTGAGGTCGGGAAGCACATACTGCCCGGACACTGCGCGAACAGCTTCCGGCTCAATGGATTCCTTGCGGGCCTTCTTTGGGAACATCTCAGCCTGGGTCGGCGGCGAGGAGGGTTTTGTGCTCTTAGCGGAAAATTTAACTCGAACCGGAGGGGAATCGTGCGTCTCCGGTTCAGCTTCTTCCGGATCTTCTTCCGGCGTATTCAGGAAAAGCCATCCGGCCGTTTTGGTCCACCATGTCGAAACCGCCTTCAGCATCGTTTGCAGCGTGAACGGCGTGGAGAGTAAAAGCGCTATTAAAAACACGCCAATCAGGAGCGTATGCGAACCCAGAGCGGAAAGACGGTCGTCAAGGAACCCGGCGAGGACTTTCCCGACTATTCCGCCGGTTGGGAATTCCTGGTCCAAAAACACTACCGAATCCCAATGGAGGGTGCTCAGCGTCATTATGCTCACGATGAGAAGAGCGATGCCCGAGAGCCGGAGCAAGGCCCGCTCCAACCCCGGGTCTCTAAAAAGACGCCAGCTTGCCCACAAACCCGTAAATGCAAACCCGTAGGCGCCTATGCCAAAAATCGAGATCAACGGCCAGGCGATATTCGCCCCGAAGCCGCCAACCCAGTTCATGGTGTAATGCTTGACAGGGTTAAAAATAGTGGGATCTTTTTGGTGATAGGACAAGATGGAGAACAGGACCAGAAGCGAAACGGTCAAAACGCATAAGGCCAGTATTTCGTGCTTTTTTCGATCCATCCGGCTAAATCTCCACCACGATCGGATAGATTACCGGTCTCCTGTCCAAAGTACGAATAAAGAAACGCTTCAGCTCGCGTCGTATTTCCTCCTGGAGCAGAGTGCAGTCCAGCCGGCGGTCTTCCTCCAGTTGTTTGTCGATGCTTTCGAATATCAGGCACTTGGCCTCATAAAGAATTTCCGGCTTCGCCTCTTCGTGAATGAATCCCTTGCTGAATATGTCCGGGCCGCTAAGAATTTCGTAAGTCTCCTTGTTTACCACCAGCGACGCAATAACAAGCCCATCTTCCGAGAGGTGTCTGCGGTCCCTGAGGACGAGGCCTCCTACATCGCCAACCCCTTTGCCGTCTACAAAAACCCTGCCGGATTCAATCCTGTCTTTTATGCAGACAGTGTCCCGGCCGAAGCACATGACCGCGCCGTCTTCCACCAAAAGGCAGTTGTCGGCAGCCATGCCGAGGGACAAGGCCAGTTGCCTGTGCTTCATAAGATGGCGGTATTCACCGTGAATCGGGATGAAATAGCGGGGTTGGACCACGTTTATGAGTATTTTGAGCTCTTCCTGATAAGCGTGTCCCGAGACATGGATGTCTTTGACCTGCTCGTGTATTACGTCAGCTCCGTTCCTGCACAGGTGATTTATTATATTTTGAATGGTGCGCTCATTTCCGGGAATGAACTTGGAGGAAAGGATTATCGTATCGCCTTCCCTGATTTTGAGCTTCTTGTGATCGTTGAATGCCATTCGGCTAAGGGCGCTCATCGGTTCGCCCTGCGTCCCGGTGGTAAGCATCATCACCTGGGAGTCGGGCATGTATTGAAGGTCCTGAATCGAAATCTCATCGTCCCTTGTAAAATCGAGGTATCCCAGTTCTCGTGCGATCCGCACGTTTGCAATCATCGATTTGCCGTTGAGCAGCACCTTGCGGCCGAATTCGCGAGAGATATGGATAAGCTGCTGGATTCGGTGCAAGTTGCTTGAAAAGACAGCGACTATCATCCGGCCGTGCTTTTGCTGGAATATTTCGCGCAGCGTAGCGCCGACTTCCCTCTCGGATACGGTATATCCCTCACGCTCGACGTTGGTCGAATCCGAAAAAAGGGCCAGTACGCCCTCTTCGCCGTAAGAACCAAGCCTGGCGATATCAAACCTTTGGCCATCCACCGGTGTGTTGTCTATCTTGAAGTCCCCCGAATGGATGATTATGCCCACAGGAGTTCGAATGGCAAGCGCCACGCCATCGGGGATGCTGTGGCAGACCCGGATGAACTCGAAACTGAACGGCCCCAGTTCGATCACCTGACGCGGGGAGATCTGAACAAGATCGGCCCTGTCGAGCAAATTATGCTCGCGGAGTTTTTCCCTGATCAGGGCAAGGGTGAGGGCTGTTGCGTATATCGGAATTGCCAGTTCGCGGATGAGAAACGGAATGGCGCCTATATGGTCTTCATGGCCGTGAGTCACGACCAGGCCGGCAACCTTGTCCCTGTTCTTGAGAAGATAGCTGAAATCGGGGATGACTATGTCGATGCCCAGCATTTCTTCTTCGGGAAACATCAATCCCGAATCCACCACTACGATGGTATTCTCGTATTCGAACACCATCATGTTGAGGCCAATTTCGCCCAGACCACCGAGTGGGATGATCTTTAAAAGGGGATCAGTCGGTTTTTCAGGCATCGCTGCAGACGCTACCCCCGTTTGGTAAAATGGAATTTTTGACTTCAGGCTCGACTTTGGCGTCTTCCCCGGCCTCCTCAGGCGTCAGATTGGCGCGGATCGCCTCCCTTACCTGCTCGATCAGCAGCTCTCGGCTCCTGCCGTCCATACCGGTCGTCTGAATCGGTTTGCCGATTGAAAACCTGATTTCCCCCGGATAGATCATCCAACTGTCTTTGGGTTGAATGCGATACGATCCGCTGATGCTGATCGGGACAACGGGCTGCTGGGATTTGGAGACAAGGATAAATACGCCCTTTTTGAACTCTCTGATTACCCCGTCGGCGCTCCTGGTGCCTTCAGGGAAGACGAACACCGACGTCCCCTGCCGAACCACTTCGGCGGCCCTGTTCATGCTGGCCAGCGCTTTCCTGTGGTCCTTGCGGTCAATCGGGATATAGCCCGCGCTGGTCATTGCCCGTCCAAGGACAAAAACTTTGAAAAGCTCCTCTTTGGCCAGCCAGCTAAAACGTATGGGCAACTTCCCCAGAGCCGTGAAAATATCGAACCATCCCTGGTGATTGCTTACGAATATGTACGGACCATGGTTATTTATATTTTCCACCCCCTGGATGTTGACCTTTACACCGGCGGCCCAAAGATTTGTGTTGCCCCAGATCTTCGCCATAAGAGCCGGCCAGCCCCGGCTCACAAAAGATCCTATCACTGCGGAGCTCCCCAGAACCATGGTCGAAATAAAAAAAATAATGTAAAAGAAAGCCGAGCGTAATAATCTCATTTCACCCCCCTCAGGGTGAGTTCGTATATCTAATAATAAATTTGAAGCTTGATCTCAAACATTTAGTCTAAACTCTTTCCAAAGGGGAGTCAATTGGAACAGGGATGGCGGCCATTTCTGAGTTTTGAGCAGTTACTCAAAACTAAAAACTCAAAACTGCCCTTTCAATCCCATATGGTTTTGTTCCTTTTGGGATTCATGATATATGATGTTCGGAATCGAGGGAGTTCAAGGCCTTAATTTCGCTTGAAGGAAGGTAAAATATGTCTAAAGGGACGATCAACAAGGTTATTTTAATCGGAAGATTGGGGGCTGATCCGGATATTCGATACAGTCCCAACGGGGTCGCAGTTGCCAAATTCAATCTCGCTACCAATGATTTTGTTTCCTCGGGAGCGGACGGCAACCGGGAGGAAAAAACGGAATGGCACCGGATCGTCACCTTCAACAAAACGGCCGAGTTTTGTGGGAATTATCTGGCCAAGGGGCGGCTGGTCTTTGTTGAAGGCAGCATTCGGACTAACCAGTGGGAGGACCCTCAAGGTCAGAAACGCTATACGACTGAAATTATAGCTCGGGAAATCCAGTTGCTGGGCAGTGGTGCGGATGGGCAGGGCCAAGGCCAGAGCCAGGGACAGGGACAGGGACAGCAGCAGGGGCCTGCAGGCGACCGCAACCAGATGAGAAACCCCGGTCCGGCGGGGCGTTCTGCCGTGGAAGAGCTGCCAGCCCGTACCGGAGGACCACCCGACGATGATATACCCTTTTAAATTAGGAATTGGGAATTGAGGGATTTAGTATCTTATGTCCCCATGGGAAAGCCTGAAACCATGAAAAGATCCGTAGGGTGGGCTAAGCGGAGAGACTGTGTCGTAATTCAGAAAATGTTCGGACAAATCGTACGGAACCAGTTTTGCTTCCCCCTTTTGTAAAGGGGGACCCTCACTACGTTTCGGGTCTCCCGCTACA
>OMOE01000074.1:0-1317 GCA_900290365.1 Syntrophobacter sp. SbD1
CTATGGCGCCCTTCTTGGTCTTCTGAGCCGGTTGAGCCCCTTTAAGGTGCGGCGGAACGAGGAAAAGTGCACCAGCTGCCACGCCTGCACCCGGCACTGCCCGACGCTGATCGATGTTGAAAGCAAGCAGGCTGTCAAGTCCGAGGAATGCTTCGGCTGCCTGACCTGCGTGAGCCACTGCCCCTCGCAGGGCGCGCTCGATCTTACCTACAAGCTCGGAAAAAAGAGCGGCATCGTAAAGCCCTGGCTTTTCCCTGTGCTCCTTATCGCACTCTTTTATCTGGTGATCGGCATCGGCATGGCAACGGACAAGTGGAATTCGAAGATCCCCCGTGAAGAGTACCAGCAGCTTATTCCAGAAGTACAGAAAGAATATGCTAAGCGGTGAGCACTGACTGCCGTATCAAGCGCACGATCCAATGCATATCTTAACGCAGGCTGAACCCTGTCGCTGTTGGAATAAAAAAATCCGCGGAGTTTTGTACCCCGCGGATTTGCAATTTCCCGGCTGCTGAATCGTCNNCTTCGGCAGGCTGGTCGTCACATTCGACAGCCAGATAACGGTGTTGAGCGGCGGGTCGACCATTTCATTCAGCACTACGATGCTTTCGTGGGCATTAAGCAGGTGCTCCTGCCCCATGCCTTTGCTGATGTGCACCACCGACGGGTCGGCGAACAGCCGTTCATTCGGGATATCTGCGGCATTGGCTTTTTCCACAAGATCCTCGATGATTAGCAGCTTGGCCTCAAGCGTGGACGGCACAGTGCCCTTCAGCGCCCTGACGATGAGGTTCGATTTTGACTTACTCACCAGTGCTAGGAGATTGTCGGGATTTTTTTCATCTGCTGAAAAGTAATTGATGATCGGGGGCTCCTCACAGAGCGGAATCGCCTTGCTCAGTGCCTTCACATTTCTTGAATCCAGGCAGAGCGGGATGCCGGCGCCCTTCTGAATCGCTTCGGTCACGAAAGGTAGAAAGTCCTCGTCATCGCTTCCATCAGTAGAAACCTGGACATTGATGAGTTCCGCGCCCCTGGCCGCTAGATCCTTTGCCATGGCTTCTATAGTTTTTCCGTCCTTTTTCTTCACTGCTCCCATGTACTGCGCGTTCCGCGTATTTAAATTATCCGCAATGACGAGCATGCCATCCTCCTTTACGAGATGACCTATACTAAAATGGTCTTATATAAACCAAGTATAGCATATTTCAGCGATAAGCAGTTCGCTGCCAGCACAACACGCCAGCACAACAAACTTGACAAAATGCCGTTATCCTCTATTATTGAATGCATGCATAATGAGAAGTTGGACCTTCG
>OMOE01000074.1:1327-2061 GCA_900290365.1 Syntrophobacter sp. SbD1
CGCGGCTGAAGCAGGCGAATGCCGGCCTTTCCGAGTATACCTTTGCCAATCTCTACCTCTTCAGGCAAAACCACGACTACGAGATCATCACAGACCGGGACATCTTTATCAAGGGGAAATCCTATGATGGTCATCTCTACCTCATGCCGACCGTAGATGTGCGCAGCCTGGATCGCGAATACCTAAAGGAGCTTATGAAAACTGTGGACTTTCTTTTTCCGATTCCCGAGGCATGGCTTCCTTTTTTCGGGCACGATGAGTTCGAGGTCGAATTTAAAGATGGTGATCAGGATTATGTCTACACCGTCGAAAAGATGAGGACTTATAAAGGAAGAAACCTGCATAAGAAAAGGAACCTGCTAAAGCAGTTTTTGGACCTCTATCAGCACGATGCCCTGCCGCTCACCAATGACCGTCTCGACCAAGCGCGCTTTATTCTCAAGGATTGGCAGGAGACGTCGGCGATGAACGCGGCTGATACTGACTTTGCTCCCTGTCTCGAAGCGCTCGACCGCTATGACGAACTTGTCCTGTGCGGCGGAATCTACTATGCGGACAACGAACCGGCTGGGTTCGTACTGGGTGAGGAGGTGAATAACGAGACCTTTGTCCTGCATTTCGCCAAGGCCCGCGTCAAATTCAAGGGTGTTTATCAGTATATGTTCAATAACTTTGCGAAGATTCTGCCGCCGCAATATAAATTTCTGAATCTTGAACAGGATTTGGACAAAGAA
>OMOE01000069.1 GCA_900290365.1 Syntrophobacter sp. SbD1
CTGATGTGGCGGGAGCTGGTCGGAGAAAATATAGTGGTGTTTTTTGGCCTCATCGATCAACTCCTCACGAAACTTGGGGTGAGCGATCTGAGCCAGTTCCATGACCCGCTGATAAATGCTTTTCCCCTTTAGCTCCGCAATGCCGTACTCGGTGACGACGAAGTTGACATCTCCCCGCGTTGTCGCCACACCGGCTCCTTCGCTGAGGTGTGAGACGATGCGCGACACCTTCCCTTTGCCGGCCGTTGAGGGCAAGGCAATAATGGAAAAGCCGCCTTTGGACATGGCGCTTCCTCGAAGGAAGTCAACTTGATCTCCAATCCCGCTGTAGAAGAGGTATCCGAGGGAATCCGAGCACACCTGCCCTGTCAGATCGACTTCCAATGCCGAGCTGATGGAAATTAGATTATCGTTTCGTGCAATAACGACCGGATCGTTCACAAACTCGGAACTGCGAAAATAGAACATGGGATTATTGTTGACGTAGTCGTAGAGTTTAGGAGATCCCATGCAAAGTGATGCAACGGCTCTTCCGGGCAACAGGGACTTTTTCTTGTTAGTGATGACCTTCTTTTCGAAGAGAGGTAGAAATCCATCTGTGATTACCTGTGTATGTATTCCCAGGTCCTTCTTGCCATCGAGGTATTTCAAAATAGCATTGATGAGCTGTCCGTAGCCGATTTGAAGGGTAGCCCCGTCACTTACCAGTTGTGAAACATAATGGCCGATCCGATAGGCTGTCTCAGTGTCCGCCATTATCGGCAGGTACTCTCCAAGGGGCTCTTCGTGAATGACCAGGTAATCGATTTCATCGACGTGAACGAAACTATCGCCCAACGTCCTTGGCATCCGCTCATTGACCTGTGCTATGACCAGCCTGGAGTTCTGCATTCCGGCACGGGTGATGTCCACTGAGACGCCTAAGCTGCAATACCCGAACTGGTCGGGGCAACTCACCTGGATCAGGGCAACATCCAGGCCGATATGTTTACCGGAAAAAAGCTCCGGAATTTGTGAAAGATAGGCAGGGACATAGTCTATCTTGCCTTCAAAAGCCGCTTTTCGCATGCCCAGGCTAATAGAGAAGAGTTTGAGCGAAAACCGATTCAGGAAGGATTCATCGTCGACGTATTCGGAAAGCGTACCTGAAAGCATCTGGTAGACCAGGATGTCCTGAAGGGTGAGGTCGCTCACCATAGACCTGATGAGATGCTGAGGTTCGCCGCAACCGGTACCGATAAAGACCCGGTCACCCTTCTTTATGGCCGAGATTGCCTCCTCGGAGCTCACCAGCTTCTCGGCACAATGCTTGTTTAACCAGTCCATATAGTCCATTTAAAAACATACCCTCCGGATTTGCTCCAGATCGGTTATCCCTTTGAAGATTTTGTCGATTCCATCCATCTTGAGTGTCCGCATCCCTTCCTCCAGTGCGATTTTCTTTATCTCTTCAACCTCTTTGCCTTCCCAGATAGCGCGTTTGATGGCGGGGGTCCCGAGCATAAGTTCATGGATAGCGATGCGCCCGGTGTAACCGGTCCCCCCACAGCGCTCGCAGCCGTTTCTTACCATCACGGTCGCATTGTCATAGGCAGGGATGAAGTCTGACATCTTGCCGGAGCTGTGGACAAACTCGCTGACCAACTCTTCGTATTCCTCATGTGTCGGCCGTACGGGATTTTTGCAGTGGTCACAGAGCTTTTTCGCGAGGCGTTGCGCAATAATTCCCAACAGGGCCTCCGCGAAGTTGAAAGGATCCATGCCCATATGGATAAGCCTGGTGGCGGTTTCCGGAGCGCTGTTCGTATGGAGCGTACTGAAGACAAGATGCCCGGTCAGCGAGGCCTCGATAGCGATTTTGGCCGTTTCGCCGTCACGCATTTCGCCGATCATAATCACATCGGGATCAGCCCGGAGGAATGAACGGAGCGCCTCGGCGAAGTTGTAGCCGATCTTCGCATTTACCTGCACCTGGCACAGGCCCTGCTGAGTTATTTCCACCGGGTCCTCCACGGTCCAGATTTTCCTTGACGTAGTGTTGACATGAACGAGAGCCGAGTGGAGGGTTGTGGTTTTCCCCGAACCGGTTGGACCGACACAGAGAATCATTCCGTACGGTTTTCCAAGGAGCTCTTTAAAACGTTCCAGGTTGTGGGTACTAAATCCCATCTGCTCCAGTGGAAGAGGTTTGGATGCGGAGAGCAGCCGCAGAACTACGACCTCCTGCCCTCCAACAATCGGGGTAACTTCGACTCGATATTCGAGCCTGCGCTGGTCGACCCTGAGAAGGATCTTGCCGCTCTGCGGCCTTCGCCTTTCGGTGATGTCCAGACCGGCGATGATCTTTATGCGGGCGGCGATGGCTTGCTTGTGGCTTGCTGAAATTTTATGGACCGCAATGCAGTCCCCATCGATGCGGTAACGAACAAACAATGAATTCTTGCCGGCGCCCGGTTCAAGATGGATATCGGAAGCCCCTCGCTTATAGGCGTCGACAAGCAAACGATTTACCAGTGCGATCACTTCGGAATCGGGTTCTACGTGGACTTCGTAGCTTTCGTCTTCGAGATCGATAGACTGGGCCTCATCCATTGATTCCAGGAGGGTATCGACTGCATATTTATGGTAATATTTGTCAATAGCCGCGGTAATCTGCCGGGCAGAGGCGACAACGAACCTGATGTCGTATTTCGTACTGAAGCGAAGATTGTCCCCCACGGTTAAATCTGTGGGAGTTGAGGTTGCAACGACAAGAGTTCTGCCGTCGAACTCGATGGGGAATACCCGAAGGCGGCTTAGCAAACCCTCGGAGAGGGCGCCCAGAGCTTGCTCGGATGGGATAATAGTTCCGAGATCGACCAGCGCAAGCCGAAACTTTTTTGCAAGAGCCTGGAGGAGTTGCTCTTCGGTAATGAGGCCTTGGCTTATAAGAAGCTCACCGACCTTCATCTTTTTGCCTTTTTGCTGTGCGGCGAAGGCATTTTCCACCTGATCGCGTGTTACAAGGCCAAACTCGACCAAAATGTCACCGATCCTCACATTAAGAGGGATCTTCAGTTTCTTCGAAGCTGTCTGAAAGGTTTCATCAATCGCCTCAAGGGAGAGTTCCCCGGTCTCTGCGACAATTTCTCCAATACGGCGGCTGCGGAGTTCGTCTTGCATCTGGAGCGTCTCATCGAGGCTGTTGTTTGTTACGAAGCCGTGTTCCTTAAGTATCTCTCCGATTCGCTGCACTTCGCTGCGGCCGCGAATGCCGGAGAAGGTGAAGAAAATAGTGCGCAATGGCGCGGCCTCATCCTGGTCCAATGAAACGAAGCCCTTGCGAAACTTCCTCGTGAAAGAAGCCACTCTGAAGGTCTCGCCTGAAGTTGTGTGGATGTCCTCAATCGCTGCCGGTGTTTCGGATAAGGCCCAAGTGGGAAGATTCTTGAAGCGAATGGCGCAAATCTCGTCCACTGCGAAAGGAAGCCGGCGCTGTCCCTCTGCGAATAATATCTCGATATCGATGTCATCAAACGAGAAAGCCCGCGCCAATCGTCCCTCAATTTTATGGCCTGTCTTAAGGTGAATAACGATCTGATCATCCATTGCGATTTCGCTTTCCTCAGAGTTTTCGAATCCGTTCCCCCCCGCCCGGAAGCACTGCCGGGGCAGGCTGCGAGGGACATTCACATCTTAAGATGACGCAGATTATTTTCGATTATGCTTCTATCTGCGCATATCTGCGTCATCTGCGGATAGTTCTTTTCCTTGTGTCTGTCTTGAAAAAAGTTGGTGGGCTGCGCTCCGCAAGCTATTCATATTAATCCTGTAAATACCGTCCCGCAAAGCTTTTTCTCTGTGATCTCCGCATATCGTGGTGAAGCTGTTCCGAATTTCGATAAAACTTTTCCAAACTCTTTAAATTTTACAGTTTTCCTGCCATTTTGAATACCATGCTCGTAAAAATTCATCAAAGGAATGCCAAAATTGCCACAGTTTTGGCATCTTGCTCAAGAGAGATAAGTCATGAAATTTGATCCACTCAAAGATCTATTGCACATTAAAGCAGTCGCGGATGAAAATGGAGATTGCAGCACTCAGTGATTCCGCCCCCCCCCTTTTGCTCGACCTGAGCATTCAGAGCATCTGCCTGCCGTCGCTCAGCACGATAACCCATCATTGGTTGATAAATTGGAGGATTTGAGCACCCGGTACGGCGCTCAACAAGAGATAATAAAAGCCCAGGAGGAAAAGCTCTCCAAATATGAAACCAGGTTTAACTACTGGTTCAATAGATACAAACAGGAGAAGCGGCAATTCATTGATTCGCAACAACGGGCTTTGATGATTAACAACGAAAAGGAATTTATCCGTGCTAAATTTGAAAGTTTAAAATCGGCGACTTACAAACTGTTCGATAAGTACGAAGAAGGAACCAGTCGAGGGTCTCTCGGGTCATCGCTTTTAGGACCGAAGGGGGTTTTACGCAAGCTGAAACAGGCTCAAAGCGAAGTCCAGAGCAGACTCAAATCGGTTGTCCTTAAGCTCAGTGGGTATCAGGACGAATTCAAAGACAATGAGAACGTCGTCGACAATAAGGCGGCGGATGCCGTAGATCGGCTTGATGCTGTCGATCAGATCAGAGACCTGTTGGAACGGGCGCCAAGATCTCGTGAAGAGGCCCAGCCGGTACCGAAACCCGCGGTACCGGGAAAACCGGCGAAAAAGACCTGGGACGAGTCCTTGGTCATCGAGCTTACCGATGTTGTGCCCAACGATCGTGAACGGGGGATTTCGTTGGTTTGGCGGCACAAAGAGAAGAAATAGATTCCATCAGGACCCAATTCGAGAATTTGAAATCAGCCCACGACGAATTGACCAACGAGTACGAACTGGAGAAGCAGCAGTTCCTTCTAGCCTGCAACTCGCGATAAACACTCTGGATTCCGGCTTCAAGATCGACCGTGCGTCCTCACAAATGATCGGACGCCGAACTATAAGCTTCTAACGTGGGTTCGAACGTTTAACGCGGAACCCGAACAG
>OMOE01000124.1:0-18880 GCA_900290365.1 Syntrophobacter sp. SbD1
TCAAGATCGACCGCGGCCCCACGAAGGAGCCATTGGGTTGCGGCAGGGTTGTCAATCGCCGGAATGACGAAATCACCCCTCTTTTCAGAGTTCTTTTCCCACCGGAGAACCCTTTTTCAGCATCCTGCTAGAGCTCGATGAAGGCAGTGAAAGAGTATCTCACGAGAATACTTGACTGTTTATTCGGAACCAAAAAGAAAATAGAAGCCAAAAGCATTCAAGCACCTCGTCGATCTAAATCTGGAATCGTCACTTACACTGGCTGAGACGATACCCCTCGGATCGAGAAGGAGGAGAGCTGTGTTAATAATTGACGAGATGCTGCACCAAGTAACCAGTAGATAGACTGGGCTCATATTTTCGGCCTTATTCTTTGGTAAGGCGCACTTAATGTCTCGGAGAAAATTTCGTGTCTCGTGGTTCCTTTTTCATACAGCGTTTTGAAAGAACTCCGGCGATTTCTCCCCCTTCCCGCTCGCACATATGACAGATTGCGTTTCCCGGCATTATTTTTTGTACTGGTGCCCCGTCCCGAATTCTAAGAGTCGAAAATATAGTTGACATTTGGCATCAAATTTGGTTATTCTGCCAAAAAGGAAAAGCTATGGACGCCAACGCCTATTACCTTGAATTGCGCGCCAAAATTTTTAAGGCTCTCGGGCATCCGAGCAGGCTCAAAATGGTCGAAGGCCTTTTTGAGGGTGAACGGTGTGTATGTGAACTGCAGGCAATGGTTGGCTCTGACATTTCAACTGTTTCCAAGCACTTGAATATACTTAAGGAAGCTGGAATCCTACAGGATGAGCGGAGGGGCACTAACATCTACTACTCTTTGCGGATGAAGTGTGTTGCGAACTTCCTCAGTTGCGTCGAGGATTTCGTCGGTCAGAGATTAGAGGAGCAGATCAAGATGCTTAGCCAATCGAAGCTCTCTTCGAGGTAGGGGAGGTTTTTTTTGGCTTGAGTGTGCCCATTTGGCCAAATATGCAAATCTTCTCCAAAGAGAAATTCAGGGGACATTGGAATGTCTTCAGCCTTGAGGATATGACATGGCGGGAAAAGATATCACGCAGGTCAAAGTTGGAAGATTTGCCGTCGGTATTAACGGCATTAAGCAACTCATGGAAGAAATGGCAGCGACTCATGCAGACAAGGCAGATGATGAGGTTCGCTCTTTCATGCTCGATCGACTGGGAGAGGGCAACTACATTCCGAGTAGTGCAAAAGAGGACTACGGAAAAGCTTTTGTTCGGGAGTTTCGGAAGTTCCTTGGGCAGTCCTGCGCTGAAGATACTCCGGATTGGCTCGATATCAAGGTTCTCGGCACAGGGTGCAATCAGTGCCATGCCCTGACGCAAATGATCATGGAAGTGCTCACGGAGATCAATCTCCCTGCAGGAGTCGATCACGTGACAGACATCAAGGAGATCGCCCGATATGGCGTTATGGGATCTCCGGCGCTTCTCATAAACGGTAAGGTGGTCTCCGTGGGAAAC
Source organism: Syntrophobacter sp. SbD1 (assembly GCA_900290365.1). Lineage (GTDB taxonomy): Bacteria > Desulfobacterota > Syntrophobacteria > Syntrophobacterales > Syntrophobacteraceae > SbD1. The sequence continues at coordinate 1,497 of OMOE01000124.1, forward strand.
GTTCCCCCGAGGGACAGAGTCAAGAAATGGTTGGTTGAACCCGGACAATTCCAGGGGGAAGACCAATGGTAAATTGCTTTAGCTGTAAACCGGCGCCGGATAATGCGGCGCTAAGCCGCAGGGGAAAAAGCAATGAAGACAAAAAGCTGTGCCTGTGATGGTGACTGTAGTTCGGGCGGGCAAACGCCGGTAGAGACGGCGACCTCTTCGAGCGACAGGATGATGACCGCCAGGTACATTCTGGTTGGGACTCCCATGCTTGTGGCCTGGTGGCTGATCTATGGACGCCTTGAGCCCTTTGCGGGCTGGCTGGCTCACCACTTTGCGCAATACCTGTCCGGATACAATTTGTCTCCCGGGAATATCGAGCATTTGAGAAGCACCGTGGAATTTTTTGTTTTTGAGGCGCCCAAAGTTCTTATGCTCCTACTCCTGGTGGTCTTCGGAGTCGGCGTTATTCGCTCTTTTTTCACCCCCGAGAGAACTCGTAAAATCCTTGCCGGGAAGCGCGAATCGGTAGGAAATATTCTCGCGGCGCTGCTTGGAATCGTGACCCCATTTTGCTCCTGCTCGGCGGTGCCTCTTTTCATCGGCTTTGTCACTGCTTCCGTGCCCCTCGGGGTGACCTTTTCGTTTCTCATTTCCTCCCCGATGGTAAATGAGGTCGCACTGGTATTGCTCTATGGACTCTTCGGGTGGAGAATTGCCGCCATTTATATGAGTACGGGCCTCATCATCGCCATGCTCGCGGGCTGGACCATCGGCCGGCTTAAGATGGAACGCCATCTTGAAGACTGGGTTTATAAAATTCAGGCAGGTGAGAGCGGCGTATACGACGAGGAGCGGAAGAGTTTCGCGGATCGCGTCAGGTTTGGCCTCGACGCCGTGCGCGATATCGTCGGAAAAGTGTGGATATACGTCATACTGGGCATTGCCGTTGGGGCGGGTATTCATGGCTACGTGCCTACGGGGTATCTGGCCTCGATCATGGGAAAGGGAGTGTGGTGGTCGGTTCCCGTGGCTGTGCTCATTGGTATTCCCTTTTACTCCAATGCGGCCGGAATCATTCCCGTGGTCTCGGCCCTCATCGAGAAAGGGGCGGCAATGGGAACCACGCTTGCCTTCATGATGTCGGTGGTAGCGATATCGTTCCCCGAGACGGTCATTTTGCGAAAGGTCCTTAAGCCGAGACTCATCCTGGTTTTTACGTGTGTAGTCGCAGTAGGCTGTATCATCGTCGGATACCTGTTTAATGCTCTGATCTGATACTAGGCGTCTGTTGCAGAGCCGCGAAAGCAAGGAGACAAAAATGAACATCAAAGTGCTTGGTCCCGGATGTAAGAAATGTCATGAAACAGACAAACTGGTCAGGGAGGTTATTGCTGAGAGCGGCTCCGATGCTTTTATGGAGTACGTAACGGACATAGCGGAAATTGCAAAACTGGGCATTTTTAGTACTCCAGCCGTTGTTGTTGATGGGCAAGTGAAGTTGACCGGTAAGGTCCCTACAAAGGCTCAGGTGAGAAGCTGGCTGGGAAAGTGATTAATGGAGGCTCTAAAAAAAGAGTGAGCCGTCTTCTGACGGAACACCCTTCCCTGCAAGGAGGCGTCCCATGCTACTCGAAGGTTACACGAAGGAATTTGTCCGCCCCGAGTGCAGACCCGAGGCACAGTCGGTACACCTGATAGCCCATCTCGATCAAGACATCAGTGAAGTGATTCCGTATCTGAATGCCGCGCTTGGGGGTTTTCAGTACATTAACGACCCTCCTTGCGTTTCCTTCAGACTGCATGGGAAACTCATCGCCATTCATTCGAGGAAAATCTGCATAAATGCCCTCAGTGACCTATCGGAGGGGGAGAAAATCGTTGAATGGCTCCGGCAGGAAATCAACGATATCTGGGAGCGACGGGGAGAAATTCAGCCCCGTTTCCAAAGTTCTCCAAAGCCAAAGGTACTCGAAATCCTGAGACTGCTCCCCAAGACCAACTGTGGCGAGTGCGGTCAGCCAACGTGTATGGTGTTTGCCACGCAGGTCGCTGAAGGAGGCAAAGACTCCGGCGACTGTCCACCGCTCGACGGGGAGCGAAAGTCAAAGCTTGCAAAGTATCTCGGGCAATTCGAATTCGAACCTCTTTAAAAGGAGCAGAGCATGGAGAATAAATCCGTCCTTTTTTTGTGTACCGGCAATACCGCTCGAAGCCAGATGGCGGAAGCTTTCCTGCGAAAGTATGCCGGAAAACATTTGCAGGCTTATAGTGCGGGCCTTGAGCCCGGCGCTATAAATCCTTATACCGAGCGCGTGATGCGAGAAATCGGCATCGATCTTTCAGACCAACACTCAAAAAGCGTTAAAGAGTACCTCGGCAAGATGAGTTTCACCTATTTGATCACGGTTTGTGCCAAAGCGGAAGCAAACTGCCCCACCATATTTCCCGGAATCGGCGAACGGTTGTCCTGGGCTTTTGATGATCCGGCGGCAGTCGAAGGATCGGAGGAAGAAAAGTTGTTTAAATTCCGCGAGGTGCGGGATCAAATCGAGAAGCGCATCAAGCTCTGGATCGAAGAACAGTGCATCTCTCAAGAATAATTTTACCAGAAGAGCGAGGCTATAATGACGGAATCAATTTCCAAGCGGCTTTCTTTCCTGGATCGTTTCCTGACGCTCTGGATATTTCTTGCCATGTTTATTGGAGTGGGCGGAGGCTGGGTCTATCCAGACGTCAAAAACGTTATCAACTATTTTCAGGTGGGTACAACTAACATTCCGATTGCAATCGGCCTGATTCTCATGATGTATCCGCCTCTTGCAAAGGTGAAGTACGAGCTGTTGGGCCAGGTATTCCGAAATTACAAAGTCCTGACTCTTTCACTGGTCCAGAACTGGGTAATCGGCCCCATCCTGATGTTCATCCTTGCCGTCACATTTCTTTCCGGCCATCACGAATACATGGTTGGCCTTATTCTCATCGGCCTTGCACGCTGCATTGCAATGGTGATAGTGTGGAATGACTTGGCAGCGGGTGACCGCGAGTATTGTGCCGGGCTTGTGGCCTTCAATTCGATCTTCCAGGTCCTCTTCTTTTCAGTTTACGCGTATATCTTTATCACACTGGCCCCTCGGTTGCTCGGTATGACCGGCGCGGTAGTCGATATCTCGATTCGGCAAATTGCGGAGAGTGTCTTTATCTACCTGGGTATTCCATTCATTGGGGGGATGATTTCCAGATTCGTTGGCCTGAAGATCAAGGGCTTGAAGTGGTACGAGGAGAAGTTCATCCCCATGATAAGTCCCATAACCCTCATTGCACTGCTTTTTACCATCCTGGTCATGTTCTCCTTAAAAGGAGAGTACATCGTTCAGTTGCCCTTCGATGTCATTCGGGTTGCTATCCCGCTCTGCATTTACTTCATTATCATGTTTTTTGTTTCGTTCTTTCTTTCGATGAAAGTCGGAGCCACCTACGAGCAATCCACAACGTTGAGCTTCACCGCCGCCTCGAACAACTTCGAGCTTGCGATCGCAGTGGCCGTGGCGGTCTTTGGAATCAATTCGGGGCAGGCTTTCGCGGCGGTCATAGGACCTCTTGTGGAGGTGCCTGTCTTAATTTCCCTGGTTAATGTCGCCCTGTTCTTTAAGCGGAAATACTTTCCCTATGCCATCGAGACCCCAACCGGCGTTTGCCACGTTACCTGCAAACTATAGAGCAAAGGAGTTCTGTAATGAGAAGGATCGGATTGGTCGTTGTCGCTGTCATTTTCCTCGCAGGTTTTGGTTTTTCTCTTTCTAACGGTCAATCATCATCCATTCCCGATGTACCGGCAAAAGGCATGGTGACCATGGTGGATATCGGCGCACATAAATGCATCCCCTGCAAAATGATGGCCCCCATCATCGAATCGCTTCAAAAAGAATACAAGGGCAAAGCTGCTATAGTTTTTATCGATGTCTGGGAAAACCGCGAACAGGGGCAAAGGTTTGGAATCCATTCAATACCTACCCAGATATTCTATGACAACGATGGGAAGGAAGTTTACCGCCACGAAGGCTTTCTTGCCCAGGGCAGCATCGAGGCCGAACTGGCAAAACTGGGTGTTAAACCCAACGAAAGCCAAAGTTCCAACTTATAAACCGGGAGGTGAGTATTGGAACAGTTTCTCTTGACGGTTAACTCGTGGATGATGACCGGGACAGCCCTTGCCGCCCTGGGCTGCTTTCTGTGGGGAATTATTAGTGTAGCGCTAAGCCCATGCCATATCGCTTCGATCCCACTGATAATAACGTATGTGGCGGGCCAGGATAAAGTGCTCAAAGCAAGGCACGCAGCCTGCTATTCCGTGGTTTTCACCGTTGGTCTTTTCATTACGATCGCACTGGTGGGTATAATCTGCTCGCTCCTCGGCAGGATGCTGGGTGAGGTCGGCCCTTACTGGACTATTTTGGTCGGTGTGGTTCTTATCTGGGTCGCTCTCGGTATGTTGGGTATTCCCAGGTGTTCAATGTCGGGAGGTCTCTTTGGCCGCATGAAGATCAAGGGTCTGTTCGGAGCTTTCCTTCTCGGGTTGGCATACGGAGTCCTTTCTGGATCTTGTACTTTTGGGTTCATCGCTCCAATACTGGCCATCATTACGATTCAACAGAAGATCCTGACCGGGGTTATTCTTATCGTGCTTTTCGGGATTGGCCATTGCATTCCCATAGCCGTAGCCGGAAGTTCGACTGCGAAGGTGAGAAGGCTATTGGAGAACAGTTCATTTCGTGAAGGCGGGCTCTGGTTTAGAAGATGTGCCGGGGTTGGAATCGGTCTGCTTGGCGTATACTTCGTCCTGCGCCCATTTATCGGACAATCCTAGATAGAGCAACCAAGCTTGAAATCCTTTTTAGGAGAATTTTATGCCCTATATCCTCATCATCGGAGGCAGTGATGCAGGGATTAGCGCTGCCCTTCGAGCTAGAGAATTCGATCCTGCAAGCGAAGTGACCATTGTGGTTGCTGACCGGTATCCGAATTTCAGTATTTGCGGCCTGCCGTTCTATCTGAGCGGTGAAGTTGGCGACTGGCATACCCTTGCCCATAGGACTGTTTTAGAAATAGAAAATGAAGGTATTCACCTGCTCCTTGAACATTCAGTTTCATCCATCGATCCGATAGCTAAGGTGGTGTCGCTTAGCAGCCGGAAAGGAAACACCCGGGATCTGGGGTATGATCGGCTAATTATTGCAACCGGCGCCGAATCGATTCGACCTCAGGTTGACGGGATCAATTTGCCTGGCGTTTTCCTGCTGCGCTGGATGGACGAAGCTTTTGCCATGCAGCAGTACATTAAGCAGCGGCAGCCGCACTCCGCGATCGTCGTTGGAGGCGGATATATCGGAATGGAGATGGCCGATGCACTCACCTATAGGGGGATTGACGTAACGGTAGTGGAATTTTTCGATTCAGTTTTGACCACGGTCGATCCGGAATTCGGCGGAAAAGTCCGGACAGAACTTGAAGCTCACGGCGTGAGGATTGCTACTGGAATTGCAGTCACGGGGATCGTGCAATCAGAGGATAAACTAATCATCTCAGGTTCTAATAATTTTTCCGCTGTCGGGGATATGGTCCTTGTGGCCGTCGGCGCCCGACCGAACAGCAAACTCGCTCTTTCTGCAGGCGTTGAAATCGGACTTAAGGGGGCTATCAAGGTAGATCAATTCATGCGGACCAACGTGCCCGATATCTTTGCCGCCGGAGATTGCGTGGAAACCTGGCATAGATTGCTGAACTCATACTCCTATATGCCGCTCGGTACAACGGCTCACAAGCAGGGTAGAGTGGCGGGGGAAAATGCAGTGGGAGGTAACCGGAAGTTTCAAGGATCTCTTGGGACCCAAGCGGTGAAGATATTTGATCTGGTTGCTGCACGGACAGGGCTGCGCGACTCGGAAGCGGTTGCTGCCGGGTTTGACCCGTTTACAGTCGATTTTGAGACCTGGGACCATAAAGCATACTATCCGGATGCCGAGAAGCTATACGTTCGCCTCACTGGCAACCGTACCGGTAAAGAATTGTTGGGAGCTCAGATGTTGGGAAACAAGCGCTCAGAGGTATCAAAACGAATTGATGTCTTTGCATCGGCCATATATAACCGCATGAGTATCGATGAGTTAAATGACCTTGATTTGAGCTACACGCCACCATTGAGCAGTCCTTGGGACCCGGTCCAAATGAGCGCTCAGGCGTGGAGCAAAAGACTGTCAGAATTAATTCGGAAATGAGGGTTATATGTATCAGCCTGACCAAACTGAAGAACGAATCTGGCTGTAGCTTGGAGAATAGGGCATTGTGCAATGGGTCTGCTACGAAACTGTCCGTGCAGCATAGTTGGTGCGCATCGTCCTTTGCTCCCTGAAAATGTCGCCCGGCGCAATTAGCCGGTCTGGAAGAAGACCCGGAAGAAAGTCGAGATACAGACTACCGGCCTTTCCCTTCCGGCATCCGATACACTACATCCGTCAGGTGCGCCTCAGCCGGACCTTTTTCCTTTTCAGGCCCGAAAGTGAGCTGATAGGCAATATATGAATAAAAGCTGGTAGGGCCGATCATGTCTGTTCCGGCAGACAGAAGGATGTGGTGATTTTCGGTTATATTGATTATGGAGCCGATATTAACCCCGAAATGGCGTTCATCTCCGGTATCTGGTGGACTACCGTAGAAAAGCTCCCCACCGAGAGTAATGTACTTATTTAAGTCACGTTGAACCAGCCATCCCAAAAACCAAAGGTTCTTGTTCCCGGGGCCGGGATTATTCAAGTAGCCGCCTCCGCCATACGTCAGCCATGGCCCCCAACCTTTCTGAAGCCAGATGGGTATGAACACCTGAGGTCCACCTAGCCCCAACCCCTTTGATTCCGCACCGGTAGGAATTTCGAGAAGAGGAAAGGTCCCGGCCATGAACTTGGCATTTTCACTTTCAAAAAAACGCCATTTGACTCCCAACTCCGTATCGCCATATCCGTAGTGAGAGGGCAGTTCGGAAGGTTTGACATATTCCATAGGAGCAATGAGATGAAGCTGAAAGTCTGGCGCTACCCCATAGTTGACCTCAACGTGCGGAGCGGTGATGTTCACTCCGCCGTGCTCTTCCTGCGATATGCTTGCAACATATATTTCCCAGTGCTTGTATTCGACGGGTTCCGGGTCGTCCGTCAGGAATGGAGGCCCGGCCAGAGCGGAAAAAGGGGCAAGGGGCAAACAAAAAAGTACCAGAAGTAACTGTGCGATACGGCGCATAGCTTCCCTACAATTCTTTGGATATATACAGGAACTGAAAATAAGACAGCCCTGACAAAAAGCTATGTATAGCCGCGAGGAAACGATGCCTTTTCAAGCCTCGCCTCTATTTCCCCTGATCATATACACAAAGCGGCAGCAACCGTTGGAGCGGCATTGTGATTTATTGGCCGCACTGGGAAAGAATTTCCTCCGCCGAGGTGGTATGATGATAAGTCAGACGAACTTTGGTGCCTTGTGGGAGATTGAGTGGTTGAAGATGCGCCTCAAAAGGGACCGTTAGGTCCAATTTTCTTGGAAGCAGCTTGAAGTAATGCACGCATTGCTTGATCAATGTGCCATCAGGATTAAGTATTTCAACATCAACGTGTCCTTTTTCAAGTGTCGGCGCGTAACCCTGAGTATGCACCCGCCCGCTGATTACAAGCTCCTTATCATCCTGGTAAACATGGGTGCTGCCTATATATTCATCTTCTGTTGGCACCACTTCGACAATAACCTTGCCTGTTTTGACCAGATTGACGTCGGTGGTCACACAACCGAATACGAAAACCAGCGGAACTAAAAAGGCGCCGGCTTTAGCGACTAATCTCTTCATGACGGCCCCCATAGATAATCGATGTCGAAATCTGTTCCTTCGTAGCAATAGCAACCGCCGTCCAGAGGCATGGCGGGATAAATTCACCACTTCATGGAGCACAGCGTCGCTTGTGCGACGATTCTCAATTCAAAAGCACTTGCCTGGTCCTCGCGCAGTTATTTGGTTAACCTTATCCCGACTGTCACTATGATCGTCTCTCCCCTCCGTGTCAAGCGTTGCCCCAACCAGACATCTTGGAAAAGCTAACGACAACGAAACCATAACCTGGATTATTGACAGTTAAATAGCAGATTCTCGGCGAATGGAAGAAGGATTACGCCCTATTTGACTTTTGGAGGCGTGTTAACCCTCTTCTTGCTAATATACACTCTCCCTTGCCTCCAATTTCAACAAAACCAACATTGCCATCATCTCGAAAGGTGAACTCACGCCAATTGCCGGACCGCTATTGCGGATCAGTTCGGTTTTATTGCGCTCACCTTAATACTGGCAACCGATCCGGATATCTCTTTTGCATGATCTGAAATAACGCCGGCATCTGAGAAGATTGCCTTGGCTACCGGATCGTTTACGGCTAGTTCGATAGGGTAGACATCTTCACCGACCACTTTTAAATCACGGAAACCTGCAGCTGTTATGGCTGCAAGATACTCATCTTTCATCACGGCTCCGGCAATACAGCCGACATAAGCTTCAACAGACTGTCTGACGGCTTCAGGCAAGGCTTTCAGCAAAACGAGATCGGAAACCATGAGTCGGCCTCCGGGTTTCAATACTCTAAAGGCTTCCTTGAAGACCTTTCCTTTTTCAGGTGAGAGATTGATAACGCAGTTTGAAATGATGACATCCACTTCGCTACCGGAAACTGGCAGGTTCTCGATCTCACCCAACCTGAACTCGACGTTTTTGAAGCCGCCCTTTACCGCGTTTGCTTTCGCTTTCTCGACCATCTCCTGGGTCATATCAACACCTATGATCTTTCCGGCCGGTCCGACTTTGGGTGCAGCCAGGAAAGCATCGAACCCGGCTCCGGAACCAAGATCAAGCACAACATCGCCTTCCTTTAGCGAGGCGAGCGCCACCGGATTGCCGCAACCAAGCCCCAGATTTGCCCCTTCGGGTACTGAATTCAAGTCTTTGTCGCTGTAGCCCACCTTTTTACTTAAGTCCTCCGCATCCGAGCTTCCGCAGCAGGACTTCCTTGTCCCGCAGCACGGCATGTTATCCAGGGCGACTTTAGCGTAGCGTGATTTGACGATCTCTTTGATATTGTCGGCTTTCATCTGTTATCCTCCTTGCGGTGGGACCGCATGCCAAGTTTGCCGCTGCCTTCGGCGGCGGCGGAAAAAAATCCGCAGGAATGCCACGGCTCTCATTCCAGGCTGATGCTTCTCAGTACGGGACCAAGAAATTCCTTCACCCGCTCAGCCAAGGCATCCGCCTTAATCAGCGTGAAGCAGCAAACCTCTCCATCTTTTTGCCAACTGATAAGGGCCAGTTTGTCCCCTGCGCATATATTGGCCTTATCGCGCAGTTCCTTTGGCAAAACCATCTGTCCACGTTCATCGACCGTAATGAGGGATTCGACCTTGCAACAGGTCTCTTTGGTCTCAGAAGCGCAACAGGATTCGTCCTTGTTCTTCTTTGCCATTCGCTATCTCCAGTTTAATCAGACTAGTAAGATAAATCTGATATGTCAGACTAGACTGTAATATCAGCACAAACTTACCATTTGTCAAGGAAGAAATTCGCGGCCGCGGGGCGGTGGGACCGACTGCCAGGGTTGCCGCTGCCTTCGGCGGCGGCAAGAAATGAGGGGGGGCCACATAACGCGGGCGTGGTGGGGGGCGGTGAACCTGATTGATGAATGCGACACTCTGCCCGGGAGCTTAAAGGGCAGAGTGTCGGCACCCACACTCGGCTTATCCACAGCAAGCGCCGGCTTTGGTTGCGGCCTCGATCCCTTCGCAGACCTCCCCATATTGTGCAAAGACTCTTCCTGCGGATACGAGCATGACTATGGACTGAATCGCTCCTAGTTCCTTATCGGATACTCCCTTTTCCCTGGCAACCCCAGAGAGCATCTCCATTCAGGGATAGCAGCCGACGGCCATCGCCGCTCCCATTTGGATCATGAATGTCGTCTTGGGGTCTATGATTCCATTGTTGACGGCTGCATCGCGAAAATCGGCAAAACTCAGTTTCACCTGCTTTGGCATCATGGTTTTCTCCTTCTTTGTGAGCATCGCAGGGTTGCTCCGCTGCTCATTCCAAGTTGATGCTTTCCAGTACAGGACCAAGAAATTCCTTCACCCGCTCAGCCAAGGCTTCCGCTTTAATCAGCGTGAAACAGCAAACCTCTCCGTCCTTATGCCAACTGATAAGGGCCAGCTTGTCCCCAGCGCGTATATTGACCATGTTGCGCAGTTCCTTGGGCAAAACCATCTGTCCACGTTCATCGACAACGCGACATTCTGCCCCATCCCAAGAGCAGAATGCCGGTGTACGCCTGCTAAAAGTATTTTTCGGCAACCTGCTCTGCGACTTTTCTGGCGTTGGCGCTGATCTGAGAGTCGGACATTTCGTCCACTCCGAAGAGGTCCTGATCGTATTCGAAAAGCTTATCGGTGAATACTACTTCGGGTTCCAGGTCAGGAAAGGCCCCTTTGGTCAGGCGAGTGGCGCACGCCATTCCGCACCCATCTAAAATCAGCACCCTGTTTGCCCTCTGCACCAGGTCCCTCATTCCTCCCGCTGCTTCCAGCAGCCCGCCGTGGCAAATACGCACCGCCTTATCAGGGACCAGCTTGTGAGCGATTAGATTCGCCGCCCTCCTTGCAGTTTCGCCTTTGAGGCACATACCCTCACAGCAGATCACCGCATCTTTTGGCGGAGTGGACAAGTGTGACTGCGCATACCGAAGGCCTGCTGCGCATGAACGTTCCGTCAGCTCAATCTGGATTGTTTTAGCCATTTTTCTTCTCCTTTGGATGCGAGCCTGTCCAGTTCAGATTCGTATCAGTCATTTCGAAGCATCCTGGCGTTGTTCTTCGGTCGGACTTTCCTTCTGAGTTTGGACCGGGCAGCACTTGGGCATCATCTCTGCCACCGTTTCCGCACAGGGACAGCAGAAGCCGCCTTTTTTCGACATCATGTTCCGCATCATCTCCGGCATCTTTTCAAAACAACCGGAAGACATTTTGCTTCGATCGGCATTTTGATCTGCCATTGAAATCACCTCCTCTCAATCTCGGACATCGTGCTCATTCGAACACCGTTGCGTCGTGGTTTGTCATGAAGACGAATTGAAGGAGAGGAAGGTTACAGACCTGGAAGAGAAAAATGAGTACGGCCCGATCAAGAGCCGTTCTGGTGCTGAATATTTTATTGAAAGCGATTCAATATCATTTTTTGCTGTCATCTACCGGCTCGCACACGAGCACGCCCCTTTCATCAACTTCGAACGCACATTTTTTTTCAAGCAGCACCCGCAGTTCCTTCCTGGCGCGGTGCAGTCTAACCTTTACGTTCTCGACGGTCGTGTCCAATATGTCAGCGATCTCCCGGTGGCTGAGTTCTGCGACGTCAAATAGTGTGATGACACTTCGAAAGGATTCGGGAAGAAGACTAACGACATCCTGAACACACGAACTCATCTCTCGCTGTTCGAGCCTTTTCTGGACTATTGCCTCTTTGAATACGTCTTTTGCTTCGTTAAGTTCGTATTCATGGGATGAGGTTCTTTTCAGGTTGCGAAAATGATCCTGGCATAGGTTGTGCGCAATGCGGAAGATCCATGAAGCCAGTTTGGATGAATCTTTCAGAGTATTTAGGTTCCCTTGGACTCGGATAAATGTTTCCTGGGTAAGATCATCGGCTGCCCACTCGTCCCGGACCGAGGAAAGGATGAAATTTCTTACCCTTCTGTAGTACTGGTCGTAGATTTCGAAGAATTCCATTGCTGCCATCCTGTCTGAATCATTTTTTGCAGCACGGATAGTCTGTTTTTCCATCTCCAGACTGTTCATATTCCCACTCCTGGCCGGTTATATCCCTGATGCCGTTCTTCATAACGAGGCCTGAGCCGGTTTTAATTTTGCATGCGAGTTCGACGGCCTTTCGAACCTCTTCGGCGGGAATTCCTGCTGCTGAAGCTTTCTTGAAATAGTAGTCGAAGCAGGGGATACAGTTTGCTGCGGTGGCTGCACCAAGGCAGATCAAAAGATCGGTCTTCTCGTCCATAATGCCATCTCCTTGAAAAGGAATTAAACGGCGATTTTCCAGTAAGCACCACTAAGACGAAAATGGCGGTGGAAAGGTTACAAGACAGCAAAAGAATAATACCGGCATTCAGCGCACGGCCCATCCGGCAGGTACCCACCCAGCAATCGGTGCAGGCGGACCCGACGCCGAGGCAATTTTGACCAGCTTCACACGTGTGCCGGTGAAAGCGCTGTCGCCGGCAATCGGGTCCGTCAGGCACACATCTTTGAGGTACCCGTCGACAGCAATTGCCGCATTGGTCAAAAGCCCTTTACCGCGCGCCGGTTCTCCTGGAATCCGCTGGCCATCTATTTCGACATCTCGAGATCCGTAGGCCCAGTGCCCGTAGTGATATGAGACGCTGACTACCCCTGGCCGAAGCCCTTCGATGATTCGAATCTTTCCTTCAACTTTGCTCGGAGCCTGCCCAGGCCCTAGTTCGAAGCTACCGTTGAAACTCGCGCTCTCGACCCTCACCGTATCGCCGTCACTCAAGCCCAGGCGTTTCGCGTCGATTGCATTCAGATAGACGAAATTCTCCGGCATAATCGCCATCTGCCCTGCGAAGTTGCCAACCGTGCGCGACTGACCGCCATAAATATCCTTATACGTGATCAGCTCCAGGTCGAACTCATCCCGAGACGACACAGGCTTTCCATCGAAGGATTCAAGCGCCTGATAGGTGGGCACGCCCGAAAACCTTTTCCCCTGCACCGAGTGAATGCCTGAGCCCACGGGCTCGATATAAATATTGAGTTGGTTGGCCCATGGGTGCTTGGCGAAATCTCCTTCGTAGGCGCCTGATGCGGCTTCGAACCGTCCGCCACGGTTGAGCAGATAGGCAACCCGCCGCCAATTGGGGCCAACGGCGTCCTGCCATTTTCGCTCGTCAAAAACCGCCTTAGGCAGATGCCGCCTGGATTTACGGAGTATATCCATCTCTGCATCGTCGGCCTCGGGCGCCTCGTTGCCGGGCTTATCGCCGGCGGCGAGGTTGGCGATCATCTTGAGGTGAAAATCCTCAGGCCGATTCAGGTTTTGGCCTGGTCCGAAAGCGTCCTTGCCGAATCCGGACATTCCCAGCTTTTTTGCCAGGGCAATCATGGTTGCCTCAATGCTTATCGGCATGTCCTCCCCGTCGATAGTGACGATCTCGCAAATCGGTGATGCGGCGGGTTGTCTGAATTTGCTGATCTGTGAGAGGACAACGGGGCTGGTGCCCAGAGGGTTTGACCACCGCTCCAGATACGACAGGTCTGGAAAGATATAGTCGGCGTACATGCTCGTCTCCCCGATCACTATGTCCGTGGCAATGAAGAGAGGAATCTTTTCAGTATCCTGGATCATTTTGATCTGAAGGTGCCCGGCGGGAGATGACAGCACCGGTGTGCCGTAATGAAGCCAGAGTATCTTGATCGGATAAGGGTAACCGGCGGTTGCGGCAGGGATGATCTCCTGATACACATCATCTGTAAAGGGAAACCAGGGCCGTTTCGCGGGATAGCCGTCACGCTTGAAGATGGTGCTTGTCTCGTACGGACCCGAGCTTTCACGCGTAAGCTTTATGCCAAATGGCGTAAGCGCGTTCGGATGAAGCTTGGCCACAGGGAACGGCTGTCCTGGCTTACCGCCCATGCCGTCCCAGGCTCCGCCACCTTTCATGAATCCGCCAACATGGTCCACATTGCCGATGAGAAAGTTTAAAATGATGATCGCCTGGGCCGTATAGAAACCACATGTCGTTTTGATGGGACCTCGGTAGAAGTCTATGGCCGCCTTCTTCCCATGACTGGTGAACTCATTGGCCAACGCTTCAATCTGAGCGAGTTCCAATCCGGCAATTTCTGAGTATTCAGCGAGACTTTTAGCGGCTGCAGCCTCCTTGAGCAATCTAAAGCTCGATGAGACATCGATTCCTTCAATAGTTGTCGACACATCCAGATCGCCCACTACCGGGACCTTGGTGTCCGACGGGTCTACGGCTACCGGTGTGCCCTCAACCAGCGCTACGAACTGGTTAGCGGTTCCCACGCCCGCATCGGCGGCACGGAGGAACTTGCCTGTTTTGGTGTTCACGAGCCAAGTGGCGTTGGTCCAGCTTTTCTCGCCTGCAGCATTGGCTGCGGCCTTGTTCGTACTCCGTAAAAACTTTTCGTCGTAACGCTTGTTTCCGATGATCCATTGGGTCATAGCCAGAGCCAGCGCGAAGTTGCCGCTGGGATGCACGGGAATCCACCACCCCTTCGCCGCACTCTTTGACAGCCGCGGGTCGATAACTGCTATCTTCAGTTTGCCGTCTACAATGGCTTGCGACACACGGGGGCTCATAGGAGTGGGTCCGAAATTCGCCTCGTTGAAGCCCGTGCCCCAGAAGATAACGAACTCTGCCCTGGTATAATCGGGCTTCATGTGATTGGGGCCCTTGGCCCAGGAGAACTTGCCGTCTTTTTGCTCCCATTGAGCCAGGGAATACATGAAGGCCACATGATGAGCCTGCTCGCAAATTGTGGTGTGTCCGAACCAGTTGACCGATCCCAAAGTGCCGAAAGTGAAACGTTTAGTGATCGCTTCACGATCCGGGGCGATGCGCCCGCCCTGAAGGACGAATTGGTTGTTCTTGGGCCCGAAATCGGGATGATCCGGGTCGATCAACGCATCCAGGAACGCAGAGTTCTTTTCTTTGAAAGCCTCCACGGTCATCTCACCCTTACGGATGGCCTCTACATCCACGGCGAGGTCTTTAGCCTGCTTGGCGTCGCGAAGCCTGATGACGTCCTTAAACCCCGGCGCCACGCGATTTTCACCAATGCCGGCGAACAGTTGGCCGCCTTCCGTGATCTCATGTGTGGCCTGCTCGAAGGAAATGGCCTGCCATTTGTTCGAGCCGCGAGGCCCCGCGCGTTTGAGGACTTTGCGCAGGCGATAAGGGTCGTAGAGTGTCTGCACACCACACTGACCCTTTGGGCAAATCGCCCCGTCGACCGCTACGGCTTCCTTTGGCGGTGTTTCGTATGGCAAATGTGGATACAGCGCAATAGGGCTATATGGGTTTCCATCTATTTTGACGACCAATCCATCCTGGAGTTTGACCTTGAGCGTGCACTGCGTGTTGCACTGCAGGCAGGTTGTCTGGATGACGTTCTCTGCGTCAGCCAGTGGATAAGGACCTGGGGTGGTCACATTCAATGCCTGTTGTTCATGGCGCTGGCAGCCCAGCACACCAAGGGTCACTCCGCCGGCCAGAGCGGTACAGGCATTAAGGAAAAATCGCCGGCTTACTTTTTGCGTCTCATGTTCCTGATTCATTGGCCCACCTCACTGGATTGCGAAGGACGAGGAAAAACATGCGGGAACAGTCTCGTCCCCACGAACCAAAGGGCAACGCCAAATGCAATGACGCCCAGGAGCAATTGCCACTCAAACCAGGAGGGCATGTAGGCGAAGGTAAGCCTGTTGCCGATTGGATCGCTGTAAGCCTGCTCCAGGCCGCGGAGTTCAGGAGTTATCAGACCGGGAATCACCAGATTCAACCGCACGGCAAAGAATGTGACCGCCACCAGGGCCGCGCTCAGTCCGATGATCCCGGGGCTGCGCGTTTTAGCAAGCAGCAAAACCGGCACGAGGACACCCGCCAGCAGGTGCACCAGCCAGAACACGTACCAGTAAGGGCCAAACAAAACGTACCTGATGAGATCGTAGGTTGAACCAATCTGATACCACGACGGGATTGAAAACTCCGCCCACTCAAGGATAAATTCGATGAGCACCAGCGCGAGCACGATACGACCAAGCAGGATCACCAACTCTTTCCATGCGGCGTCGCGTGAAGGCCACAGCCAGGAAACAACCGCTGTCAGAAACGCCGTGCCTGATGTAAGGGCTCCGACCAGGAAAAAGATAGGAAATAACGGGGAATGCCAATACTCGCGTGCTGCAACTGTGGCAAACAGAGCGCCTACGCCTCCGGCAAACCCGATTACCAGCGGGATGCCAATAAGCCCCAACACGCGAAGCGTGGCCAGATCATTGGTTACGGCTCCGGGGTTCCTGCCGGGCTGCACGCTTTTCAGGCTCACCCACAACATAGTGAACAGGAGGATCAGATAGGCCGTATAAAGCCAGACCATCCAGGCCATCATCGAATGAAATTGAGGGCGTACGAAGACCAGGTAGGCTCTTTCCAGATGGCCGAGGTCGACCCCGATCATCAGCAAGCCCATAGGCAGCGTCACCGCCGCAATGAGAAGGGACAGGCGGGAAATCGGTTCGAGCACGCGGATTCTAAAAACATATGTGGCGGCTGCAACCAGGAACGCTCCTGCGGACAGACCGCTAAAATAAATATAGGCGGCAACCCAAAGACCCCATGGGACATAGCTCGAAAAGTCCGCTGCCTTGTCGCCGTGGGCAAGACGCTCATAGAAACCAAGCCCGCCTATGATTGCCGCCAGGACCCACAAGGCCCATAACAGCCGCTCCCGGCCGGCACGATGCGTAGTTCCAAGTGAAGAGAAAGCCATTGTGATCTCCTTGGCTTTAAATAAGGTAGACGACCTTAGGTGCGGTACCGAGTTCTGCCTTTAAGCTCACTGCGTTGTTTCGTATGACTTGCTGGGATACGAGAGTCCCCGGTTCATTGAGATCGCCGAAAACGGTCGCCCTCCCGATGCATGTCGTTACGCACATGGGCAATTGACTATGCTCTAGACGGTGTACACAGAAGGTGCATTTACGTGCGTTACCGACCGGACTTTTGGGGATGACACCGTCGCCTCGCCGCCATGTTGCGCCATACTCAAAAGAAGGCTCTTGCTCGTATTTTCGACCCGTCTCCAGCGCCAGGCCGCCATCACGCCCGGACGCGGCATTGTTGCTCCAGTTCTGCCCGAAGTCGAACGTGCGTGCCTGGTACGGGCATGCGGTGATGCAGTAACGGCATCCGATACAGACGTTATAATCAATTACAACCACGCCATCGGTGCGCTTCCAGGTCGCCTTGACGGGGCATACCGGAACGCACGGAGGATTATCGCATTGCATGCACGGGCGCGGCAGAAACTTGCGGTTGACGTTAGGGTAGCTGCCGACCTCAAGATCGATCACGGGCCGGTAGACCACCCCCGGAGGGAGCTTGTTTTCCATGATGCAGCCCACATTGCATGAATGGCACCCGACGCATTTGCGTGTGTCGATGACCATCCCCCATCGCCGCTGCTCGATGGGTTTGCTCATAGCTCGGACC
>OMOE01000124.1:18890-19819 GCA_900290365.1 Syntrophobacter sp. SbD1
GCATTTGCGTGTGTCGATGACCATCCCCCATCGCCGCTGCTCGATGGGTTTGTTCATAGCTCGGACCAATTCACGTTGCATGCGAATGAGCACGTCTTCGCCGGGTTCACTTTTTACACGATCCAACACGGGCAGGCTCGCGCCCCGCTCAGCCGCCGACTTGGCAAGCGCGTCTGCATCCAAAAGTTTGCCCGCGCCAAGGGCGCCGCCCAACAGGCCGCCAACCTTCAGAATTGAACGTCTGTCCATACTCATATCTCGTCTCCATTTATATTCCCTTTAGAAAATGCGCAACATATTGATATGGCAGAACTCATCTCTTGCAGATATTTTCCTTCTGGATCAATGGCAGAGTTTCTACTATCTTTGTGATCTCGGGATCATTATCCAACCAATGCATTAGATTGCCCAAAAGCGATGCGCAGTATGGGCTGCTTTTCCCGTCGGCAAGGCTATAGATGGCCCAGGGACCTTCCTTGCGATTGTGAACGAGGTCGGCATCTTCCAACACTTTGAGGTGGTTTGATACTGTTGGTTGCGCTATATCAAGTACGGCCTGGATCTCACAGACGCAAAGCGGCCTGTTCTGGAGCATCTTAATAATTTTGACCCGGTTTGGATCAGAGAGGGCCTTCATCACCCTGAGAAAAGTCCGCATTTCAAACCCTTTCATATTGATTAACGTCAATATGACAGATTGTGAGTTCGAGGTCAAGGTTAGAACGAGGTGCGATGGGTGGACTCAAAAACCTGAATGTGGAATTTTCACATTGAAATACACCGATATAATACCTCCGCAATCAAACCCGGAGGTCGCACTTGCAGCACACCATTTGTCCGAAAGGAGAACTGCCGGGTGCTTACCTCATAAGCGCTTAAATATGAAATCAGACATGCATGACTTCAGTTACCTAAAGTGTTTCAGAATT
>OMOE01000124.1:19829-20012 GCA_900290365.1 Syntrophobacter sp. SbD1
GCATGACTTCAGTTACCTAAAGTGTTTCAGAATTTGCGTGTAAGCCCTGAAAGGGCTGAATAATTCAGCCCAGGGTCAGCAAAGCGCCACCCTGGGTGTGGGGTTCCATATTTATTTTTCCCTATACCCCGTAGGGGTTACATAAAATTCGTGTTGCAAAACGCAGCTACTAACACAGGACGA
>OMOE01000016.1 GCA_900290365.1 Syntrophobacter sp. SbD1
CGAGATTTATCATCCGGCAATCGGATTTCTTGCCGGCTCTGTTTCCATCCTGGTCGGTTTCGGGGCTCCCATTGCGCTCACGGCTATGGCGCTGGGGCGGTATTCGGGGGTGGCTTTTCCCGGAGTCGACGGAACGGTCGTAGCAGTGGTCGCAATCGTGGTCCTCACCCTGGTGCACCTCGTGGATGTGCAGTTCGGCTGCCGTTTTCAGAATGTTTTCACAGTCGGCAAGATTCTCCTGATCGCAGCTTTTATCGTTGCAGGCTTTTCTATGCCGTACCGGCAAAAGATCGGGCTGCCGGAATCGCTCGGCGAGATAGGGTCCGTTTTCAATCCCGATTTTGCAGTCGGGCTGGTTTATGTCGCCTTCGCCTACTCAGGCTGGAACGCATCCGCCTATATCGCCGGAGAGATCTCGAGGCCTGAGCGGAATCTTCCTATCTCACTCTTCCTGGGGACCCTCTTTGTTTCACTCTGCTACGTTCTGCTCAACCTTGTTTTCCTGTTAACCGTCCCCGCAGGTGAGCTTGCCGGAAAAATCGAGGTCGGTTACCTCTCGGCGAAGGCGATTTTCGGAGCGGCCGGAGTCCGGCTTACGACGTTACTGATCTGCCTGGCTCTGACCTCGGCCCTCAGCTCCATGATTATGGTAGGCCCGAGGGTTGCCAGCGCCATGGGCGAAGATATCAGGGCTCTGGGATTTCTGGCCCGGAGGAACACAAGAGGCGTCCCGGTCCGGGCCATCCTCATTCAGTCCTCGGTTGCGGTTCTCCTTGCCCTGACTTCTGCTTTCAACTTCGTTCTGACATACGTCGGTTTCACTCTCACCCTGTTTACCTGTATGACCGTTCTGGGCGTGTTTGTCCTTCGGTTCAAGGAGCCCTACCTCAAAAGACCCTTCAAAACATGGGGCTATCCCGTGGTTCCCGCGCTCTATCTGGCGGTCAACGGCTGGATGCTTTGCTACCTTGTCATCCAAAGGCCTCTGCCTTCCGCATTTTGCCTTATGACCGTCGCATCTTTATTGGTTCTCTACAAGTGGCTTACAATCAGGCAAAGCCAATCTACTTTGCTTTATGAGGAGAAGCGATGATATCGGACAGAAACAAACGGCACGGCCGGGCAATAATTTCCATTTTATTGATACTGACGCTTTTCTCCATAAATAATTTTGCGACGGCCCGGCAGCCGGACGCCATTGACAACCAGGTCTTCCCGGCCAGGAATAGCCCCGACTATGGCGGAGTGTACAACCATTACGCCCGGTTCATCGCAGGAATGGCAGTTCCGCAAGAAACATTGGCCGCATTTCAAAGCAGGCCGGCATGGGTGGAGTATTCCCGGTTTTTGGACCGCAACTGGAGGAATCTGAACAAAAGGCTGCTCATACCCGAACGTCGGTGGGCTGAGACGGGACTTGGAGCTGCCGCCTCATCGAAAAGCACCGTCTTCTATCCATTCAGCGGGCCGGATTTTGCCAATGTCTATGCCTTTTTCCCTCGAGCCCGGACATACGTTCTGGTCGCCCTGGAGCCGCTCGGAGAGATCCCCAAGTTTGCCGCCATGAGCGATGGGCAGTTCAAGTCCTATTTCCAATCCATGAAAAACTCCCTCCATGATCTCCTAAACATCAACTATTTCATGACCTCCCATATGGAGGCTGAGCTTCAGGAAACGGAAATAAAGGGCGTTCTCCCGGTTCTCCTATCCATGCTGGCACGAAATAACGCACAGGTGCTCGACGTCCGGTATAGGACAATAGGGCTGGACGGGAGGATTCAGGAATTTCCCACCCTCGGGACCACCGTTCGGGAGTTTCCCGCCCTCGGGACCACAGACCTGGACCTGAATAACATCCAGGGCATTCGAATTGCCTTTAATGCCGCCGGTTCCGAGGAGAATCACCCTCAAACCCTTTACTACTTTCGCCTCAACCTTTACAATCAGGCCTTCGATCGAAACCGGTACTTTGTCTCTTTTCTCAGGGGGCTGGCGCCTTTCACCACCTTTATAAAGTCCGCCTCGTATGTGATGTTCGACACCCAGGTGTCGACCGCGAGGCAGTTCGTGCTGGACCAGAGCCGCTACATCGTCCAGGAGGATTCGGGAATTCCGCTGAAATACTTCGAGCCATCGCTCTGGAGTTTCCGATTCTACGGCCATTATGTCAAGCCTATCTCAGCTTTCAGTCAGGACTACCAGGAGGCTCTGGCCTCGATTTACAAGGCGGATAAGACGATAAAACCATTGCCCTTCGGCTTTGGCTATTATTTCAATCCTGGCGAGGCAAATTTGATGTTTGCTGAAAGAAGGTCTATGGATCGAGGAAGAGATGAAGCTCCTTTTAACAATTCTGATGGCAAGCATTTTCTTTATTAAAACGCAATATTCCACCGCCGGCGCGGGGCCCCCTGAGCTTTCCGGGTGCCTGCCTTCGCAGGTTGGACAGTATCGTCCTTTTGCGGAGACATGGGACGAAGGCCTTCAGTCAGCGCTCGACCGCGCTCTGGACAAGAAGCGGTCCTGGCGCGCCCTGATTAAGCAAGATAAAATGGCTATCGGGGTGGTGGACCTTTCAAACCCTGCAACTGCACGTTTCGCGAGCGTAAACGGCTGGACGATGATGTATGCGGCGAGCCTGCCCAAAATCGCGGTTTTGCTTGCCGCCTATCAGAGCGTTGAAGATGGCGTGCTCCAAGAAACGCCGGACCTCCACGAGTGGTTGGCCCAGATGATTCGCTGCTCGAGCAACTATGCCGCTTCCTACATGATTGATCTCATAGGCCTGAAGCGCATCGAGGACGTCCTCCAGCGGTATCATTTCTATATCCCCATTTCTATATCCCCGAAAACGGCGGCGGAATTTGGCTGGGCGCCCGTTATGCGCAAGGTGGCGAACGAAATCCCGAACCCATTAAGGGCCTGTCTCATGCCGCGACGGTTGCTCAAATATGCCGCTTCTACTACATGCTTGCAAACGGTGAACTCATCAGCCCGGAATGCTCGCGGCAGATGCTGGAGATACTTTCAAGGCCGGCCCTTCACGACAAATTTGTAAGCGTCCTCGAAAAGCATGTCTCTCCAGATAGGCTGTTCCGGAAATCCGGGGATTGGAACGTCTATTTTTCCGATTCGGTCCTCGTCTGTGATGACGGCTGGCGGAAATATATACTGGCAGCCCTGATTGAGGACAAGAATGGGGAGCGAATACTGCGGGGTCTCGTTCCTGTCGTGGAAGGACTCCTGAAGCCCTCCCACATTAAAGCACGCTCTCGGCAGCAGACCAAAGCCCCCCTCGCCCAGGAGCCTGGTTCGGCTTAAAACGGAGCACCCACCGACGCCACAAGAGAGAATTCCTTCCCAAATTCGCCAAAGACCGCAGGTCATTCCTGAGATGATCAAGCTATTGAACAGCCGTGGCGTGAATTGGAACAAGGTCAACGCGATTGTATCCGGCCAATTTGACCTTCCCAGGGCTATAGTCTTGCGGTACAACAAACAAACCCGGATCAAGGGATTTTTGTTCAACTCTTATCAGCTTCATCTCAACTGTTCCTCTCCAAACGTGATAAACTGCGTAAACCGGAAAACCGCCGACACGGTCGAAAGCTCCCATTATATCAATCCAACGGAATAAAGAAGTGTGTTCGACGGCCGCTCCCATTTTTTCTCCCAAAATCCGAAATTCCCCGAACCCCTCGACTTCGTCCGAAAACCAACACTCCCCATTGATGAAAATAGCAACATGCACGCCGCATCTGTGGCACCTGTAACCTGAAATTGTCTTCAGCTCGCCGGTCCGAGCAACCCGCAGGCTTAGCACTGCGGCAAGCAGAACGGCTAGAAACCTGGGGGGGTTATTCAAATCAAGCACGCTGAACTTTTTCTTTTTTGGGTCCAGAGCGTAGAGCTTCTTGGTATTGTGATTCAGGATATAGACTTTTTTATCATCCAGCTCCAATCGTAAAGCTGACGTCGTTAAGTAGTACCTCTGAATGGAAGATCCATTACTGTTATGAGGCACATTGGTCATTATCGTCTCGGTTTCCCAGCAAATATCGGCTCTGGCCGCGTGGATAAACAAACTGCTAATAAGTACAAAAGCTGCCGTTGAGAGTGCTCCTTTAGTTACATTCATTCTCTTTCCTTCAAAAGAATGAGCAAGTTAATGCAAGAAAACAGCCCTACTGATCTGTTCCTGCACCCGTCACACGCCTCCGCCTGTACCGTGCCCTCCCTTGCCTCTGCCCGCGCAGAACTCCTCTTTTGTTAAGTAACCATGACTATTGACATCCATTGCCTTGAACCGTTCTTGGGGGATAAAACTGACGTCCATCAGACCAAGACAAAGCCCTTTTGCTATGCTCGCAACGAGCGTATGCACGTTCCCCGAACTCTTCGTGTACCGCAATGCCGCCAAAAGTAACAGCCTGACCATTTTTCTATTCGTATCACATGATTGTCCGTGCCTGATCGGCATGTTTCTCTCGTCCGGTAGCAATCGTAAGTAGCCCTGCCTTGTGTTTTTATCAACAGCAAGACAGGGCGCCGGAAGTAATTTAGTTGCGGTCCTGTTTAGGCGGAGGGACGTATTGCGGTGCCGGCGCCGGTGCCGGAGGCGCCGGTGTGACTACCGCAGCCTGTGGAGGAGGGGTCTCCGCCACAGGCGCGCATCCC
>OMOE01000071.1 GCA_900290365.1 Syntrophobacter sp. SbD1
CGGCAAAGGCCTCCTTGCCGTGGCGACATCCGCCGGCCGGTACTGCTATCATTTCAACGGCACAGGGAGCACGGCAGCGCTTACCGACATGACCCAGGCTCTGGTGAATTCATATTCCTACGATCCGTTCGGTCAAATCCTTGGGCAGCAAGAAACGATCGCTCAACCCTTTAAGTATGTTGGCCAATACGGGGTTATGGCAGAGCCCAATGGACTTTACTACATGCGGGCAAGGTACTATGATCCGAGCGTCGGGAGGTTTATAAGCGAAGACCCATTGGGTTTGCGGGCGGTACGGTTAACCTCTACGAGTACGCTCAAAACAATCCCGTGAACAGGGTGGATCCTTGGGGGTTGCAAGCAGCCGCCCCATTTCCGGGAATTCCCTTGCCGCTTCCTCCCGTTTTTATCCCCGGAACCCCTGAAAATAAAGCCTTTGTCAAATCCGTTCAGCAGATCTTACAAAACATTGAATTTAGGGATTCTGCAGATGAGTCTGATTGTGACCAGGAATGGGAAGATGCCTATCAAAAATGTGGTGAAGAACTCAGTAAGCCTAATCCCTGCAAGGGGATTACCGGAGGATACTCTAATATACACGACTGCGCACGTGGACATGTGAGCGAGAGATGTGGTGGAAACGAGGTAGTGTGGTGACCGCATATTTTGGCGGGCAATTCCAAAATCTGAGGTAAGAACTGTATATGGACATACGTGACGTCTATCAGTTGGCAAAAGAAGGGATGTACGATGAGGCTATAGAAATCTGCACAAGATATATAGCGACTCATTCGGACCAACGAGAAGGTTATAAGCAACGATCCTATATTTTCGGGAGAATGAAATTATGGAAGGATGCCATAAGGGATGTAGATATATTGATCAATATGGGACATGAGGAGCCGGACGACTACTTTTCAAGAGGCCGCTGGCATCTAATGGCTGGAAATGTTAGTTCCGCAATCGATGATTTCAGTAAAATAATAGAAATCGAGGGGGTTCTCCCAAGGAAGTATTATACGGAGAGTGCCTATTTTTATAGAGCCAAGGCCTACATTGAAATCGGCTTTTTTCAAAGAGCCATTGATGATTGTGAGAAAATCCGAGATGGATTCAAGGTTCATCTAATGGGGAAACTGGTGACAAAGGCGAACATTCTCTCAGAGGCAAGAGCAAAATTGAATCCATCGTAGGTACTCTTTGGGGTCCTGGCCAAACCAAGATAGCAGCTTGATCCCTAAGGCGCTTTCTCCCAGCGACTTCAGGATTTACGTTGGCTCCGCCTGGGCGGGAAGTCGCTTCGCTCGGCACGATCCGATAATGCGCATTATCGAACGCGGCCTCCGGCTTCCCTCACTCTTCTAAACATAACAGGGGTGTTATGTTACCTTCCCGCCTGGCGACTGTCACCAACTGGCTGGACGAGCAGGCAACGTACGTCTATGACAAGGCGGGAAGGCTTGCGAGCTTCACCCAGTTTAACGGGATCACAACGACTTACGCCTTTGACGCCGCAAGCAGGCTCACCGCAATGGGCAACGAGGTAGCAAACTACCAGTAGGTTTCGTTAATATCACTTCGTCTCTTTTTACGGAAAGTTTTTGCCGGGCACGGCAAAGCTTGCCCGCTTCCCGCTCCCCGCTACGAAAGGACCGCGTGACTATGCCGTAGGGTGCGGTTTATCCCTGGGTTTATCCCCGCCCACTCTTGAACGCAAACTGGTATCAGCCAATTTTGACTGTGAGCATGGATATTGAGCCTCCATCGATTCCGACTACCGGAAAACTTAAAGGTTCACCCTCTCTACGCAGAGCCATCACGTAAAGTAGAGGCAAATAATGGTCGGGTGTGGGAATTGAAAGCGCCGCGTCAGGTCCCAACATTTCGTAGTTTATGAGCGGAGCGTCGTCGCCGGAGAGCAACAGGCCGCGCACTTGCTCTTCGAATCGCAAGGCCCAGTCGAAAGGCTCAACAGTGTGCCGGCCCCATGCATAGGCATGCAGATTGTGCACAAGGTTGCCGCTTCCGATCACAAGAATCTGTTCATCCCTGAGCGGTGCAAGGCGTTTGGCGATCTCATAGTGAAAAGCCGGCGGTTTCGTTTTGTCGATGCTCAACTCTATAATGGGTACATCGGCATCCGGAAAGGTATGGATCAACACGGACCATGCACCGTGATCCAACCCCCAGCTTTGGTCAAGATCGACGCTGAGGGGCTTTAGAAGGTCGCGTATTTGAACTGCAAGCCCGGGATCTCCAGGCGCCGGGTACTGAACCTCGAACAGCGCTCTCGGAAACCCGCCAAAGTCGTGGATAGTGCGAGGTTTTTCCATTGCCGTTACGGCCGTTCCCCGTACATACCAATGGGCGGAGATAGCGAGAACGGCCCTGGGCCTTGGAATAGTCTTCCCAATCCTTCGCCACCCTTCCGAATAGGAATTTTGCGACAAAGCGTTCATGGGATTGCCGTGGCCAAAGAATATCACCGGCATCACGGACATGCCGTGCATCATTTTTATTCACCTCTCAGGCAAACATTCAGTTCTCACCTGCATCCGGTAGTACATTTGTTATATACATCCTGCGAGTTGCCGATGCACATCGCCAGATCTCCTGAGTCTAAAGGATCATGGTGGATTGCCTTGCATATTTCAACTCCCGATGCATACTCTTGGCTGCACTGAGCCGCAGTTGGGGCATCCAATTTACAATAAGCCCCGGCAGAAGTGTAGAACGCTAGAACTATTGCAATTATCAAGACAATTATTTTCAAGGTATTCTCCTAATACAAGCTTCATGACTGAAAACTTCATCTAAGGGCTTGTCCGTAAATAAAACCTTTGCGCTCGCATCCGGCTTTTGGCCTGCTTTGGCCGCTCATCAATCGCAAAATCCTCGACGTAGCCCAGCTACGCCTGCGGTTTTGCTCAATCTTCGCGACCAAATCAGTCTCAAAATCCGGCGCAATCCCTAAAAGGCCTATTTACGGACAAGCCCTAAAACTTCATTGGCCTGAAGTTTCGAAAATCCGAGATCGTAATGCAATGATAATCACCGATTCTCAAAAAAGGGACATGCCGGGCCGGTCGCAATCAGACCCGAATTACGAAATTTTCCTTTCTTGGCGCCGCCTTGGGATGCTCGCCCCCGGGATATCCCAGGATGCAGGAACCCACGCCAATATAATCTCCGGTGACACCCCACTTTCTCAATAAATCCTTGCCTTCTTCGGTTTCAAACATCTGCTTTGCGCGGTGAACCCAGCAGGACCCGAGGCCCAGAGATGCTGCCGCATTGAACATATTGCCAAGTGCAAGGCTCGCATCCTCTACCGGGGTGACCTTGCTCTTGTCTGCAAAAACGAGAATGAGCGTCGGCGCATTGTAATATGGATCGATATCCTTTCCCAGCACGGCCGCATTCATAGCTGAGAGCTTTTTCAACGTTTCCTTGTCCTGAATAACAACAAAAAGAGCTGACTGCTGGTTTGAACCGCTGGGTGCATACATTCCGGCCTCAAGGATAGCGTTCAACTCTTCTTCCCCGATCTGTTCCGGCTTGAATTTACGGATACTTCTTCTCTCAAGAAGTGTTTTAAGGGTTTCGTTCATATCACTTGTCTCCTTTTACGAAAGAGTCTGTGATGTTATATAAGCATTTTCGTGGTTTCAGAGCGTCACATGGGGACATTAAGTGTGCT
The DNA here is from genome assembly GCA_900290365.1 of Syntrophobacter sp. SbD1. Taxonomy (GTDB): domain Bacteria; phylum Desulfobacterota; class Syntrophobacteria; order Syntrophobacterales; family Syntrophobacteraceae; genus SbD1. The sequence goes on from OMOE01000071.1 coordinate 3,701, forward strand.
CGCGCAACAGTACGGCGAGGGCGAGGAACTCTTTTGGCGAAAGAGTTTCCGGGCGCCTTTTCGGGTCGCAGGCGGCCTGTTTACAGGCGTCAGTGATAACTGCCGAGGGAAGGCCGAAGGCTCCTGCAAGGCTGTTCGCCAAGGTCTTTCGTCTCTGCTGAAATGCTTTGCTCACAAGTCTTCTTATAAATTCGAAACCAGGACCAGGAGGGTGTTCTTCGGCAAAATCGATCCTAAGCACGACCGAATCTACTTTGGGGGGCGGGTAAAACTGGCCGGGCCCCACGGTGAAAAGAATGCTCACCTTGGAGTAAAGCCCGAGAAGAACGCTGAGCACGCCGTAGTCCTTGGATCCCGGAGGGGAGGCAAACCGCATTCCTACCTCCTTCTGGACCATGAAGACGGCCCGATCTACCGCCGGAAAACACTCGAGCAGGCGAAACATCAAGGGAGAACTGATGCTGTAGGGAAGATTACCCAGGACGACCACGCGCTTTTTGACGGTATCGAAAAGATTTCCAAAATCAAATGAGAGCGCATCCTGCTCGTAAATTACAGCCTCTTCCGATTTTATTCTTTCCCGCAGGTACTCAACAATTTCCCGATCCAATTCAATCAAATGAAGCTTCTTTGCTTCGGGCAAAATAAAGCGGGTGAGCGCTCCAAGCCCAGGACCTATCTCGACTACCGCATCGGCATCTCTTAGTTCGGCGCTTTGGACGATTCTTTGGGCGGTTGCCGGTTGAGCCAGGAAATGCTGGCCGAAATATTTTCGAGGCCTGGACTTTTTCAGGTAAAAATACTCGCCAGGCGACAGGAAATCAGGCATGAGATACCTCCAACTCACCTGGAAAAAGCGTCTAACTCAAGCATTTCAGGCGGGGGGCCGGAACGCTTCCAGATGTTGTAGGCGGCGGATGCGATCATCACGGCGTTATCGGTGCAGAACTGTACAGCAGGCAGGTAGAGCCGAAAATTTGCGGAGGCGGCCTCCCGCGCCAGCCTCTGCCTTAACCTGCTGTTTGCGGCAACTCCCCCCACGACTGCTATATCGGACAGGCCGTGTTGCAGCACGGCCTTGAAACTCTTTTCAACCAGCACGTCAACAATGGCTTCCTGGAAGCTTGCCGCAAAATCTTCCAACCTGTAAGCCCCGCCCCCGCCGGGGGCCGAACCGGGTGCAGGCGGACCGTGCTTGCGTATATAATTAGCGGCGGCGGTTTTCAAGCCGCTGAAGCTGAATTCAAGGGATTCTTTTTCAAACCTGGAGCGCGGGAACCGAATCGACTCCCGGTTTGCGCCCAAAGCAAGTTTATCGATCTCGATACCGCCCGGATAGCCTATGCCCAGCAGCTTTGCCACTTTATCGAATGCTTCTCCCGCCGCGTCATCCCTTGTAGCTCCCAGCAGGCGGCTGCCACCGTCCGGTTCCACCCTGTATAGAGCGGTATGGCCCCCGGAAACAACAAGGCAAATAAAAGGATTATCCGGAGCGGCGCCGGAAAGGAAGGCGGCCTGGATATGTCCCTCGATATGATTTACGGCAACAAGTGGTTTACCAAGAGCATAAGCCATCGCTTTTGCGGCGCTCAAACCTACCAGCAGCGCCCCCACAAGGCCGGGACCCTGTGTGACGGCAATCGCGTCAAGCTCTTCACCTGACAGACCGGCTCTTTCCAACGCATTTTCGATTACGGGTATTATATACTCAAGGTGCTTTCTGGATGCCAGTTCAGGTACTACTCCCCCAAAAGGGGCATGAATCGAAATCTGGCTGGCTATCACGCTTGACAATATATCATTTCCGTCCCTTACAACGGCTGCCGCTGTTTCATCGCAAGAAGTCTCAATGCCAAGAATTATCACTCAATTGTTTCCTCTCTTTCCGTACCAACTTGACAATGGCTGTTCAATACTGTATCAAGAACCAAGAATCCAGCGTTTTCAATGTTCAACTGTGGAAGTTTATCATGCATGTGCCTTCAGGCGAGCTGGTTTCATTGGTTTTAAAGCCGATTTCCTGAAATTCCTCAATTCCGGAGAGGCGCCAATGTTCGGTTCGGGCATTCTGCCTGACAAACATACCTCCATTCTGGGGATATTTTTACTGGCCGGCCTGCTTTGGGTTGCAGTTCAAGACTTCTTTATTTTTCATACTCTTATCAGCATGTTCACGTTAGTAGCCATATGGGGTATTTTCCTCACCTCATGGAATTCCCGGCGGATGGTCCGTAATGCTTATTTTTCATTTGTGGGCATTGCGTATCTTTTCGTGGGCTTGGTCGAGATTCTGCACATTCTGTCGTTCAGGAACATGGTGCTTTTCACCGGTGAGGCAAATCAGTCCGCCCAACTGGAGGCAATATCTCTGGGCATGCAAGCAGCCGCACTTGTTGCCGCCCCGCTTCTCCAGGGCAGAAAGTTCACAACCAGCGTTGCTTTTGCATCGTTTGGAACCATTACGGCCGGATCGCTTCTTAGCGTTTTGTACTGGCACAATTTCCCTCTCTTTTTCGTCGAAGGAATCGGACTAACCTACTTCGAGAGGTTAAGCCACTACGCAATAATCCTGCTGTTCATTACAGCAATGGTTATTTTATCGCTCAAGAGGAAAGAATTCGAGTTCGGGGCATTCTGTGCCCTGTTGGCCTCGTTAGCGCTCAGCGGGCTTTCGGAGCTTTCAGTTGCCTCTTACACCGCCTGGATAAACGCACTCGGCCATTTTCTGAAACTTATAGCAGTCTATTTGATGTACCGGGTTTTCCTAAAAACGGGGATCTTTGCACTCTTCAACCGGATTTCCCAAAACCTGAAGCTCAGCGAAAAGAATTTATTTTCTCTGCTCGAAGGACTTCCGGCCTTTGTATTCGTCCAGATGCCGGACTATACGATACGATACGCGAATCGAGTTTTCCGCGAACTGTTCGGCGAGCCTGTGGGGAGGGCCTGCTATGAGGTTTTAAAAGGCGAGAGTGAGCCATGCGCAGTTTGCCCTACAAGGGAAATACTTCGAACAGGCGTGCCGCACAACAGGGATTGGAACGTCATAAATGATAAAACATACGCGATTTACGAGTACCCGTATTATGGCCTCGACGATTCCGCAGCGGTCTTGAAGCTCGGAATCGACATCACTGAGAGAAAGAATATGGAGCGCGAATTGATCGCGGCCCGCAATGAATTGGAAGATCGGGTCCGGGAAAGGACGAGCGAACTCACCAGAACCAATGAGATTCTGCGGTTTGAAATCGACCACCGGGAGCGCGCGCAGATAGAGCTTGAGCAGTCCGAAGAAGAGCGGCGTCTGCTTTCGCGGAAGCTTCTCGATGCCCAGGAAATGGAACGCAAGCGAATCGCAATGGAATTGCATGACAGCCTTGGCGGCTCCATTGCCGCCATCAAGTTCAGAACCGAGTACGCGATATCTCAGATGGACCAGGCCGCCAATGCCAAATCCAGGGGGCTTTTCAACGATATTGTCGGGATGCTGAAGAACCTGGTCGAAGAGGTAAGAAGAATTCATTCCAATATCTGGCCCTCCGTTCTGAGCGACTGTGGCCTCGTCATGGCGATCGACTGGTTTTGCAGGAGATATGAGGAAACCTATCCCCACATCAGTATTGAGAAGAGTCTCCAACTTGAAGAGACAGACGTACCCGATTCGCTCAAGATCGTCATTTTCAGGATCATCCAGGAAGCGCTCAACAATATCGCCAAGCACAGCGGCGCCAATCTGGCTGCTTTGTGGCTGGGCATGGAAGATGGAGCCATAGGAGTGAAGATCAGTGATGACGGCAACGGATTTGATCTCGTCAAGACCCGGGAAACCATCGCTATCGGCACCGGTGTCGGACTCTCCAGCATGAGCGAGCGGGCGAGGCTTTCGGGAGGCTCCCTGGAAATCCGGTCAGGGGAAAGCGGTACGGAGATCAGGGCGTTGTGGCCCTTGGAAATGATTTCGACCAAATGAAGAGTAGTGAATTATCTGCGACGCATCTCTGTAAAGAATAGTAAAGCCGGATGGAAATTCGCTGCTTTTGACCGCGATAAAGGAATTTCTTCTTCACAAACCTCGCCTTTACAAGTAGAAAGTTCTGTTTATATCCCGGTTTATATTCCCGAGTTTTGAGTTTTGAGAAGGAAATTAATGAACTCACTTTGTACGAGCAACATGCTCAATTATTGCCATGACAATTATCTGCTCATCCTCGGCCTTCTTGGCCAAGGCTTCTTTTTCGGCAGATTTTTTGTCCAGTGGATTGCCAGCGAAAGGGAAGGCAAAAGCATCGTCCCCCTGGCCTTCTGGTATTTCAGCATAGGCGGCGGCGGGCTGCTACTCATCTATTCCATACTGAGAAAAGACCCCGTATACATTCTCGGACAGGGCGGCGGACTCATTATTTACGTGAGGAACCTTTACCTGATTCGCACGGAACACTCCAGGCGAAAGGTCTAGAGTCCTTCATGGGTCCAAGCCGATTTGTGTACCCTATAGTCCTCATCGCCCTGTGGGCTGCCATTTTCGCCGCTGCGATCACCCGTCCGGCGCTGCTCGACGACGCGGATTCCATCCACGCTGAAGCGGTCCGGGAAATGGTCCAGTCGGGAGACTGGGTTACCCTCAGAATAGACAACGGCATCAGGTACCTGGAGAAGGCCCCGCTTATGTATTGGCTGGCGGCCCTCTCGGTTTCCGCTTTCGGACTTCACGACTGGGCGATCCGGCTGCCCGCGTCGATATTCTCACTTTTGCTGATATTTTTGGTATTCAGGTTTGGAACGCGGTTTTGGGGCGAAAAGGGAGGATTTTACTCGGGGATCGTCATTTCGGCCTGTCTTGGCCATTACGCATTCACCCGGATTTTTTTGCCCGACGTGATGGTGACCTTCTTCATCCCGCTTTGCCTCTACTTATACACGCTTATAATTATCGAGGGAATCGAGCCAAAAAGGATCGGTCCAATAGACCTGCGGTGTGCCGGCTTCTTCATTTCCGCGGCCCTGGCCGTGCTGTCAAAAGGACTTATCGGTTTAATCTTTACGGGCGCAATTATTTTTTTCCACATCCTGGTGACCGGTAACTGGAAAACCTTAAGGAGGCTTCAGATCGGGTATGGGATCGTCATTTTCCTGATCGTAGCAGCCCCATGGCATGTTGCGGCAGCGCTCGCCAATTCGGATTTCCTGTGGTTCTATTTTATCCGGGAACACGTGCTGCGCTACCTTGGCATGCGCTATCCCAGGGATTCCGGTTCGGTTCCGCGTCTCCTGTTCTGGGGCCTTCACCTGTTGTGGCTTTTCCCCTGGAGCGCATTTATATGGAGACTTGTCCGCAATTTCCCACGGTCTATCCACCCTCAGGAGATGCCCGAGCGGGTAACACTGTTTCTATTCATATGGATTGGCGTAATCCTGGCATTCTTTACGTTTGGAGCGAGCCTGGAATACTACACCTTTCCCACGTTCGCCGCGTTCGCGCTCCTGTTTGGCAAGGCCATGTCGGACCTCGACACACGGCAAACCACTCCCAAGGGGGGACTCATCGGCCTGGGCGTTATGGCTGCCCTGTCGCTCTCAACAGGCGTTAGCATGATTGCGCTCGCATGGTGGGGCAACCACACAGCACAGCTCAAAACCCTTTCCTCGACTCTCAGCACACATCCAGAGCACTATGATCTGGCTTTCGGGCACATGACCGATCTCACCTCAGCAACTCTCAGCCACCTCGCGCCATTGGTATACAAGACGGCCGCCCTTCTGATCGCAGGCCCGTCAATCGCATTTGTGTTCGCTATCCGAAACCGCTGGATGGCATCGTTTCTATTGCTGGCCGCGATGATGGTCGGGGTGTGCCATTTATGCAATGACGGGCTGTGTGCCTTCGAACCGGTAATGGGCTCCAGGAACCTCGCCGAAGTCATCAATGAGAATTACCGACCCGGGGATAAGATCGTAATAAACGACTTCTACGAAAAAGGTTCGACCCTCAATTACTACACGGGCCGGCAGGTTTACGTCCTAAACGGCGGTGTCGGCGTTCTGTGGTACGGCTTGCAGGATAAAACGGCCCCAAAGCTGTGGTTAACAGAAGATGGATTACTCAAAGAGTGGGAATCCGGAGAAAGGATTTTTCTGTTCACCGAAGAACAGCCGCTTGAGTCCTTCCTTGGACGCCATCATGATTTTAAATACCGGATCCTGGCCGAAAATGGCGGAAAGAAAATCCTGATAAACTGGTGAGGTGAATTGAGGATTTCTTTGTAAATCGTCGACTTTTTCTCTTTTCTTCGCGTCTTGGCGTGCCAGAGGTTTTACGGTTCCTGTCCCTTCGTGTGACAAGGGGGAAAGGATTGATTTTGGATTTAACCCGCAAATCGATTCTTTCTTGCAAGGCTCGGAAAGCTATTTTTCACCACGTATCGATCAAGAGGCTTGTTCCTGGCATTGAATAGCCTCTTACCCCCAAAAAAAAAAACACCCCAACCAGCCGATCTGATCATTTTGCCAAATCATTTATCTTGACTTGCTCGGTAAATTGCCTGAT
>OMOE01000075.1 GCA_900290365.1 Syntrophobacter sp. SbD1
AATCAGGATAAGGACCAGGCAGAAATGGACCGCGAACAGCACACTCTCCGGCGTCGCGGCGGGTATGAAGCTCAGGATGCCTAGGACGAACAGCTTTACCTCGACGAGGTTCGGTTTAAACAGCAGTTGCATCGCAACACCGACCGAGCTGATGACCAGCACGAGACCAAGGAGAAACACGTTCGCCGGCGAAGCATAGCGCTCCCTTCCGAAGAACAGCCGGACGATGAGGATATAGACCAGTGACACCGGCAGGATATAACCGGCGATCAGGCCTGGCGTCTGAACCCACCATATGCACGGAGGTACAGGATTTAAAAAAAACCGCAAATGCCTCAACAGCACCAGGAAAAAGGAGAAATGGAATATCCACTCCCCCAGCCAGAGCGCCGGGTTCACCATGAGAAGTCTTCCGAAAAAGACCACGTCCATTACCGTGAGTATGTATGCTTTTACGCTCGAAGGGGCGGCGACCGAAACGGACTCAATACTACGCCTTGCTGCCTTCCACCAGACAAGAAGGTGCGAAAAAAAACGTATCCAAAAGGCTGTGTACACTGCGTACGCCGCCAGTATCAATATTTTGCCCATTCGTTATGGTCGTCTGCCTTTTTTCTATTTTACCATATCGGGGAGATAACCGATTCGCAAACATCCCACTGCCGGTTTGCAGCGAAAACGGGAGCAACTATATCGACAACCAGCTCCCCTCCTGCCGCGATGGGACGCCAACATCTGCCCGACGATCTTGTATGTCCTATCTCCGGACAACGAAATGGCGTCCTGCATCTTCACTTTGGCCCGAGCAGGATTCTTGTGGGTGGGCATATAGCCGTTTTTGTCCATGGTGACCACGCATGTTATCGGCTTGTCGGACTGGGACTATTTTTTAAGCAACGGCAACACTTTAGCTTCGAAAAAACAAAGCCGCCCCTGTCATATATTTGCCCGGCTCGTCCGTCCTCATGTAGTTATCGTCGAAGAGCGCCAAAGAATTTTAACCGGTCTTTTCCCCACTTTTCCCCATCAGCTTCTCCATTTTTCCTGGGAGGTTTCTAAGGTGTCCACCATAAAACGTATAGCTCAACAATTGTCCGAAAGAGTCAAGATTTATCGAGCGCTGCAAACCGGTCAAGGACGGCGATCTCCTCGAGCATCTTTTTCACCATCTCGCAGTCTGTATCAATCCGGATCTTTATCTTTCCCCCTGAGATCTTCTCCGCCTTTATCGTAACAATGAAACCGCAGGCTCCCGATTGTACGATGACCTTTGTCATGGCCGCCTCTTTCCCGCCCGGGTGTTGCTGCTATGCATTGATTGCTACGAGACTCTTAGACTTCTCGAGGAGCGCCTTCAAGTTTGGGAACTTGTCTTTCATGTGCGGGATATGCATGGCCATCATGAATTCCTTTTCGAACGCCGGATCCGTGGCGATCTCAACGAACTCGACCCATCGTGCCCGTTCGTTCGCCTCGCGCCGCTTATCCCGGTTCAATAGCGCCATGCGCGAACCGTCGCCTGCCGCG
>OMOE01000131.1:0-2054 GCA_900290365.1 Syntrophobacter sp. SbD1
CGGCAAAGGCCTCCTTGCCGTGGCGACATCCGCCGGCCGGTACTGCTATCATTTCAACGGCACCGGGAGCACGGCAGCGCTTACGGACATGACCGGGGCGGTGGTGAATTCGTATGCTTACGACCCATTTGGCCAAATCCTTGGGCAGCAGGAAACGATCGCTCAGCCCTTTAAGTATGTTGGCCAATATGGAGTCATGGCGGAGCCGAATGGACTTTACTACATGCGGGCAAGGTACTATGATCCGACTGTTGGAAGGTTCATAAGCGAAGATCCGCTGGGGTTCGGGGGCGGGGATGTTAATCTTTCGGCTTACGTTCAAAATAACCCTGTTAACATGATTGATCCGGATGGTAAGAACCCCGTCCTGATAGCTATCTTAGCGGGTGTATATTATTTTGTAACGCACCACGAGGTGGCGAATGCCCCGACTAGTCCCTGTGAGCAGCTTTATGATCATGATGTTGCATATAATCCTCAAGTGCAATTGGGGATAATTCCGATAGGCGGCCCATCATCGTCCCTTATTCTGCAGAATGCCGCCCGAGGACTTGAGTTTGAGTCATCTGTAATCGACGCAATCCCTGGAGCTACGAAGAACACCACCTCCGTGACCGTGCCCGGACTTGGCACATCTATCCCGGATTTGATGGGCGATGGAATCACCGAAATTAAGAGCGGCATAAATCTATCTTTTACGCGTCAGCTACAAATTCAAGCTGGCGCTTCTGAGGGGCCATTTAACCTGATCGTAAGTCCGTCAACTCAGAACATCTCCGGGCCATTGGAACAAGCTGTAACTCAGTCGGGTGGCGCGATCCAAGTCTTCAATCCTGTAACGGGGGCCTTTAGACCATGGGTGCGGTAAAGATAAAGATGTATGCAGAAATCCTTTCCCCCCTCCCCATGACGAGCCGAGAGGATGGTGAGCGAGTCCTGAGCCTATGGGAAAGTTGCCTGCCGAATTGTCTCCCTGACAAGGTAGGCAACTGGGAACCGATCGACCAAGTGTTTGCGTTGGACAGGAAGGATGATATGCTGAACCTCTGGCGGTGGCCGTTCTTCGCTGTGAAGAAAAAGCCCAAAATGCACGCTGGTTTTTTCATGCGAAAAGGCAAAATGCTCCAGCACGCTTCCTGGATTTTGGACTTTGCTTATGGGGATGTGAACTCTAATGAGATCGCTCAATTCTTACGACAAGCAGCCACATTATTCGAGGCTGACCTCGGTTGTCTGACGCTCCTAACTAACACAGAGATTGAAGTTGGGAGGGCGAACGGCACGGTACGGCCCCTAAACAAAAAAGGCACGCGTTTCAGTTTCTCGATCAGTAGCCAGATGATCCAGAAATGCATCCCAGATGTCCATTGGATCACTATATTTGGGACGCCCTACCTAAAGATGTTTGGGAAGGAAAAGTTATTATCAGCTCCAGCCCATAAAGCTGAAGCCCTAAATGATGACACTATAATCGTTCAACTCACGCCCAGCCTTGAAGATATGCGAGGTGACCCTTCAGGATTTGCCGAAGCCAGGGCAAGACTGAAGGCATTTCTGGGCGAGACAGCGTTTTTCGACGCAGAACGAGCCGGTGAATGCAAGCGCCCCGAGTTTATATGGAAATAGTCGGCCCGGGTGACCCGAGTAGCTCACTGCCTAAATCCAAATCGAAAGACCGCTAGGCTGCGCTAGGGGGCCACGGCAACTGCCTAAAAGTACTTGACAATAGTCAAAAATAGTGGCTTCGATGAACCTTAAACGTGCCTTTTAGATATTTTGACCGGCTAATCCGTACCATTTTGTAGTTTGAGGAAAGTGGCCAGCGATGCGCGGAGCCGAACAAGACTTCTCAGCAGAGAGTGAAGTTTGTGACCCGCACTTTGACCGCTGAACTGACGGCGGTACATTTCAAGTTGATGTCTGATTGCGTCCAGACGGGACTTCCAGTCAACCTTCGGGGGGCTTCGGGTCCGAGGTTCACTCCGTCAGGCGGGGGAGTCGCTTCGCTTCGGCACGATCCGATAATGCGCATTATCGGATGTGGCCTTCCGTTG
>OMOE01000131.1:2064-70008 GCA_900290365.1 Syntrophobacter sp. SbD1
ATAATGCGCATTATCGGATGTGGCCTTCCGTTCACGGCGCTTGGCAAAGAAGAGCAAGCGCCGCGCCCGGAAGCCTTCCCTCACTACCGCTTAACATAACACGTTTGTTATGTTAACTTCCCGCCCGGCTCCGCTCCCTGCGTCCCCTTCGCCGCCTAAAGTCAGCCCTTTAGTCCCTCTTGCTTGCGATCATCTTTACTAAAAGCATATTTATCCAATATGTAAAATCCAAGGCTGAGGGGTCACAACGGGGTCAGAGCTTGAAATAGGAATATTTAACCTCCAACCTTTTTATCTCCTCTCGAAACCCTTTGTCTACTGCCAATTGCTTCGACACACTCCCGTTTATCTTGGCCACCGCTGAATAGGTCAGGGTTCCGAACGACTCGGCGATTTCCCGGTTTGTCGCACACGTGTGCTTCTTGATCAGGTAAATGCATGCTTTCCTCGATTGACCCCGCCTACTGTGTGCTATTTCTTCGAGTGTGACGCGAAAATACTCGCAACACGCCGAGATAATCTCTTCGATTCCCAGCGTGGAACGGAAAATTTTACTATGGGAGACCGCCGGGCTTTCGATCTGCTCATATTTCACCCTATCCAGTGCATCTTTGATAAACCTTTTGCTGCCGAGTATCACGCCGCCGTAGACTTTCTGCAACGGGTCCGCCAACTCTTCTCCTATAACGCTTTCCACGAATTGGCGGTAGCGGTTCGGGGCTTACCTCCTTCTTGGAGTCAGCATTCTGAGAACAGAATCGGGGTTGACGATGCTCTCGGCGGCGTCTCCTACATAAGACCGGTAGCTGCTGTAAGGGTAGTCTTCCGGTTTCTGCGTCATGTTTGCTCGAACCGGGTTGAGGTGGACGTAGCGGCTCAACTCGAGCAGGTAGTTGTCTTTATCTACTAAAATAGCTTTATACCTGCCCTGGAAAAGATGACCGTTGCGCTTTCGCTTAATATTGACGTAGGTCGTGTAGGAACTGTTGAGATAGTGCATTATCCTGCCGAGGTTCTTTTGAGGCGTTTCAACGATCAGATGATAGTGGTTCGTCATCAGTACGTATGCGTGCAGAATGAAACCAAAGTTGATCTCCGCCGCTTCTATGTATTCCTTGAATTTGTCGTAATCCTTTTTCATGAAAAATATCTTCCAACGCTCATTCCCTCTCGCAGTAACGTGGTAAAAAGCTCCTTCATATTCTATCCGCAACGGTCTCGCCATTTTCTCCCTCCCCGGCATGCTTTACGGATAGTTTATATCACATATTTTCCTATTTCAAGCTCTGACCCCTTGGTTTCACAGGGGAATGTTTCCCCTGCACCCCACGGGATTTCGGCCTTGCGCGCCAGGCGCGCAAGGCCGAGCGCTCGGCGCCTGCGGCGCCATATGAGCCGTGTAGCGGTGGTAGCCAGACCGTCCCGGTCTGGATCTAACGGGCTTTCAAGTCTGCCCTCTTCTTTATTACCCGCTTCACGCTCCTTGCTTCGCGCTTCTTCTCGTGAGCGCGGGCTTCCAGCCCGCAATGTCGAGCCCGGTCATGTTGCAAGAGGCTCACACGACTTCAAGTACCCGAAGTATTTCTGAATTTGCGAACTAACCCTGAAAGGGCTGAATAATCCAGCCCAGGACAGGCAAACGTCCTGGGTGTGGGGTTCCATAATTGTTTTTTCTATACCCCGACGGGGCTACATAAATCCGCATTGCAACCCGCCGCTTCACGCTTCGACCCACGCCCCATGACCCGCAACTCGCAGACCCCGAACGAAGTGAGGCAGTGCGAAGAACCTCGTAAAACAAATGACCCATAAAAGGTCTCTTTTATCGATTACCTCGTTCAAAATATGATCTGCATCTCTAAAGGGTGCACATGACATTACCGACTCAATACATAGGAGAGATGTGTTGATTCCAAATCGCAGCACCGGTCTTAAGGTGCTATTTTCAAAAAGTGGCCTCTAACTCCCCCCAAATGGGCTTTTGCACGTATCCGGCACAAGGGCACGCGGTGTCGCGATGACGGAGCGTTGCTGGAATACGCAAGGGCAATTGACTCACGAGATCATCTGCTACTGTCAATAGCTTCACGCACTTCACCAAGAAGGTGCGCGGGATTGACGGGTTTATGGATGATTTTCACGTTTCTGTCATCAATCGGAAGCACGAAAAGATCCGAAGTGCTATATCCGGTGAACAACAGTACAGGCAATTTTGCCTTTATCGACCGCACATGTTCGTACACCTCCCGACCGCCTTTCTTTGGCATGATGGCGTCGATAAGAAGCAACGATATCCCATCGGTATGGCGCTCAAATAATTCGATGGCTTCTTCGCCGTCCCCTGAGGTCATGACTTCATAGCCTGCCTTCCGAAGGATCTCAGCTGACAGGTCTCGTAACATGGCCTCGTCTTCGGCAATAAGCACCGTTTCGTGTCCCCGCGATAATTTGCCTTCTTTCTTGTCGGCACCTTCGCACCCAGGAATTTCCGTGGGTGCCTCGTCACATATCGGCAGCAGGACACTGAATTCAGATCCCCTACCGGGTTCACTTTTCACGTCCACATAGCCATTATGTTGACTGACAATGCCGTATACAGTGGAGAGCCCAAGGCCGGTTCCTTTACCCACCTCTTTTGTAGTGAAAAAGGGTTCGAATATGCGCTTGAGCGTCTCTTTGTCCATGCCACAACCTTGGTCTTTAGCACTCATAAGGACGAAACGTCCGGGGGCGACAACCGGAAATTGATCATGTCCCGATGGGCCAATCTCCAGATCTTTCGTCTCAATTACTAGGGAGCCTCCATTCGGCATTGCATCACGTGAATTGACGCAAAGATTCATCAAGACCTGCTCAATCTGCTGAGGGTCCGCTCGAACAATGCCTCGGCTGTTTGGGATGACCTGGAGGCTGATATGCTCGCCTATGACATGTTCGAGCATTTTCAGCAGCTCCTCTATGACGTGGTTTAGATCGAGGTTTGCCGGTTTGAGTATTTGCCGGCGGCCAAAGGCCAACAACTGGGAAACCAGACGAGCCGCCCTTTCGGCTGCAGTTCGAATCTGGCCGAGATTGTGTGTAAGCTTGAGATCCTGCTGACACCTGGACATGGACAGGACCACGTAACCGAGGATAGCCTGAAGAAGGTTATTGAAATCGTGGGCGATACCTCCCACAAGTAGTCCCAGGGCCGAGAGTTTCTCGCTCTGATTGATCTTTAGTTGAGCTTCCTGGAGTTGTGATTCCTGGATCTGAACGGTCCTGCCCAGGTTGCTGGCTGCGTCTCGAGCCTGTTTGAGCAACCTCGCGTTCTCTACCGCATAGCCCATCTGGCCAAGGAGAACTGCCAAAAATTGCTGGTCCTGGCCGTGAAATGTACCACCGGTAGCCTTATCGCTCAATGATAGTACGCCGATGGTTGCCATCTTTGTTTTCAGTGGCATGATCAGAAAAGACTTCGTGGAATACCGATCCCAGTTGTTAGGACGCATCGTGAGGGGGCACTTCTCGATGTCCTCAACCAGCATGGGCTTCCCTGTCTCGATTACCTTTCTGGACAGGGGGCCTGCCGCTACAATCGGCTCCCCGGATTCGGGCATCCATCCTTCGGATGCAACCACGTCCACCTCGGTTCCATCCTCGCGAACCAGCGCAATAGAGCCGATGCGCGCATGCGTAGAGGCCATGGCCTTCCTCAGTACCAGTCGCAGCAGTTCCGTGATGTCGGGGACATGCGCAGTGATCTCAGTTATCTCTGCTAGTGTGGCGAATTGTTGAATTAGGTTCTGCAGTTGGGCGGCATTTTCCCGAAAGTCCTCGGTCAGACGGTTAAGGGCGTTTATGATGGAAGCCATCTCCTTAAGCTGCGAAACTTCTCCCGCCGGGGCGACATTTACGGCCTCACCTGTTGATACTTTTTCGAGGCCTCGCAAGATATTTTTCATGCCCCACAAAACCCGCCAAAGAAGAAAGTAACCCAGACTGGCGGCCACCAACAGGCAAATCAGGACCTCGGTTTTTTGCCAGTTAAGATTTCCCTTGAAGAGATAAAAGATCACCAATGCGGGAATGATAATCAGCAATCCCATTGCCTGGATGGCTATGCGGAACATGCTCAAGCCCCGCGCTTGATCTGTCTTAGCTTTCATTCGATTACTCCTTGAGATATTTGATGCGCAATGCTGCAATTTCCCCCGATAAAACGAATAAAGCTTAGCAGGATCTGTTCGATCTTGTTAGGTAGAGCTTCACTGCAACTCGCAGCAATCCTGTTTATCCATTACGTGTACATGCCGGTTATACCTGACAGATTGACTTTGAGGCGGCTTATATGAGCCTGAATAATGCGTCAATCTAACTCTAATCCGATGCTGACCCGGATTGGAACAGGATGTCAAAAAACTCTCAAAAAACTCATAGCCCATCAATCATTCGGTATCTCAATCAAAAAGCTTAACTGAAAATGCCTGTCAGATCACTTGGGGCAGTTTCACACACCACCATTTCCGGCAATTGCTTAGTAGATTTTTTAAACAGCCGTCCGATCAGGTTAAGAGGCGGTCCATATATCTTGCCAAATTAGAAAGAATCCAGTTTGCACCGATCCGATAAACAAATGATTCGGAAGTAGCAAAGATTTTNNCCATATACACCTCGAACTTGCTCGGTATGGGGTGTTCGCATGATTGAAACAGCAGCCTCCAATAATCTATCCTTGAGATGCCGGGGACGATGACAGGCCAAATACCTTCCCAGCCTGATTTATGGCGAGATTAACAGCCCCGGCGCCCAGTTTCATAAGCATTGTCCGTCCTTTCGTCCAAAAATCGGCTGAAGGCAACGTGACATCGACCTTCCACTCGAAGCCGAGCTAGTGTCCATCCGGAAATTCCGGATGTGACACTTACAGTTTCCAATTCGGAAAGGAGGCATTTTTCGTCGTGGCAAGTTCGGAAAGGAGGCATTTTTCGTCGTGGCAAGGAAATCGAGGGTTTGCGCGGAGGCGTACCTGTGTACGCCGCACAAGCAAACCCGAAGATTGACGCCGCCAGGGCGGAAAAGGACCCTTTCCGGATGGAAACGAGCTAAGGAGATCCCCATGAGGTTGTTTTTGGTCCTGCTGTTACTTTTTCCATGTGTTGCAATGGCCTCGGACAATGTCTGCTCTGTGGGGTCACAAGACTGTTTTGTAGTCAGTTCCGCTTCGGAAATGGAAATTTACAAAAAAACTCCGAACACCGTGGCTCTGAATTCCTCCTGCAACGAGTCGTCGGAATGCATGTTGTCGGAGGAACAGGCTCCTCAACCGGCGGAATTTAACAGCGGGCCATTGCTAAGGAATGTAACGTTCACAGATATATCCGAAAAAGCAAAGAGCGAGCGGTAAGCAGAGGGCTGAAGTATTTGCCGGTCTCAGTTTTTCTGATTTTTTCAGTAAATCCAGGATCAGGCATCATCTCCGCACTCGTCAGAGCAATTGAACGGTTAGAAAGTTGATTGCTACAGCCTCAAGCCTCCTTGCCAAACCTCTAACCGGGTTGCTAAAGTTAATTTTTGCCTTATGAATACAGTCCTCCACGAAATGCCTGATAGCTGAGAAACCTTCCAAATCCGGGGAGTGGAAATATTTTTTAACCCACAACCCGCTCCCCGCAGACCCCTAATGAAGTGAGGCGGGCATTTAGAACTACGATTGGCGTATGACATCAGCTACTCTCGTAAGACTCCGTAATTATTACCCATCCGAACCAGCGGATTTTACGCCTGCGGGCATATAGGACCACAATTCGGCTATGCATTCCGGTACTCACACGAAATTCGAGAATCACTTAGCCTCGGAATTTCGCCTTTCACACTCACTGATCGCTATCATTTGCCCGCTGTTCCACTGTAGCCTGCTCACGGTTCGCTCTGTTCACTACCACCACTCGCCGCTGTAATCAGCCCTCGGAATGCCTTCGGTGTCGCGGGTCACGGGTTGCGGGTCATGCGTTGCGGGTCTTTACCTCCTCAGTCCTCAGTCCTCAGTCCCGAGTTAACGGGTTTCGGATTGGGGCGCCTGCGAGCATTTAGAACCTAATTAACAATAACTTCAGGTACTCTGGAAAAATATAAGAATCATTCAAACTCAAAATTGTCTTTTTTACGGCCTCTGTTCGGTGCCAATAACCCGCCTGTTCGCTTGCCCACCGACCGCTCACCGCCCGCTGATAAATGCCTCACTTTGTTCGGGGGCATGACTCACGGGTCACGGATTCCGGGTCCGAGGCGCTTCAGGATTTCAGGACTCAGTCCTCGTTTCTGCTCATCACTCATCATTCATCACTCATCACTGGCCTCATTTTGCCGTTTCTATTACCGTTTCTATTGCCGCTTCTGGTTGCCGCTTCTCGTTGCCGTTTGGCCCCGCCAAATCACACATGGTAAAATACGGGCTGTTTAGGTTTGATTTGCGGTCTTGGCGGTTTGGTCTTTGCTGACCACTGACCAATGATCACTGACCACTGTCCACTGCGAATCCGTTGCCGTTTGGCAGCGTCAAATCTGTTCACGGTAAAATTCTTATCGTTGCGATTTTTGAACTGATGCAGGATCTTTGAAAAAAGAATAACTGATTAATTATTGTTTGCTCTCCTTGCTGTTACTCTACGGTCCGCAAATCAAAATTTGCAACTAAATAGGTTAGTTATGGGATCGTCCGCTTCATATTTGCCTGTATTATCAGCGAAAACAGCCGATTTCCCGCTGCAATCCGCTCATTTTGCCCTGCTGTTCTTATTTTATAGCGACACTCCAAAAGCGTGAGGAGCTCTGCCCCCAAGTTGTTGCTTTAGTGTCATTGAATTGTGGGGCGGGATTTCCAACCCGCCATCGCCATCACCAGACCGAGGACGGTCTGGCTACCACAATGAACGTGGCCTGCACGGGGCGTTCTCCTTTCTCTCGGGATTGCGTAGCCAGACCGTCTCGGTCTGGCTTTTCACAGCTCACAGAACATAGGAGGCACAGCAGTTTAAAAGTTGCAGTTTTTTTTATTCCTAATCCTGCGGGAATTCTGCCAGAAAGGGAGTTTTCCCCGCTGTTAACTCAAGAAGAAAGATTGTTTTCCAACAACTTATCCAATACGGTGCAGAGCGGCGACCGCTCCCACCTCACGCCTCACTCCTCACGCCTCACGCCTCACGCTTCCAGCTCACCGCCCGCTATTCATTTGGAGAATACTTTAAAGCTTCCAGCCGTAGTTGACGATTTATGAACATCCCACAGTAATTTCTTTCTAACTGTTGACGGTAACGTCCCAAGCGGTCTGACCGGGCCGCCTTTGAACAGAACCTTTTGCTATAAGGAGGGGGCCGATATGGCGGCCATTGGCATGCGGCGAGTTTTCGCGCTTTTGTTTTCCCTTGGAATCGTCTGTACGTGGCTCGGTTATGGGAGAGCACAGGAGAGGAACAAATATGTCGGATCGGAGACTTGCAAGGCGTGCCATGCAGAAGAATACGAGAGTTTCCTGAAGCATTCGAAAAAGGTCGGATCATACCAGAGTATCGCCCTGATGAAGAAGGAACTGTCCGGCTCCGAATTACAGGGCTGCTATAAGTGCCACACCACCGGTTATGGAGAACCGGGCGGTTTCCGCTCCGAACAGGAAACCCCGCAGCTCAAGAATGCAGGGTGTGAAACTTGCCATGGCCCAGGCGGGACCCATAGCGAAACCGGCGATAAAGATGATATCAAAGGAAAGCTTACTATGGCGGATTGCGACCGGTGCCATAGTGCGGACAGGGTCGCCGCGTTTAGATACAAGCCTTTGATTTACGGCGGTGCTCACTGAAGAAGTAAAATCCATCGTATGGAGCCTTTTAAATGAAACTGTTCGCCTTCTACAGAGAAAGATTGTGGGTCAAGCTCACATTACCTTTATTGGTGCTGGTTATTATCATAATCGGGAGCATCATATGGGGAAACATTCAGACCCAGAAGAGTCTTATCCGCGACCAGATACAGCATGACGGCGGTATGCTCATCACGGCGATCGAGGGAGGGATGTTTGCAGCCCTGGCAAGAGGAGACAACCAGACGGTCCAGGACGAACTCCAAAGCTTTAAGGAGAAAACAAAAGGGCTGGAGATCGCGGTATTCAACTTCTCGGGCGAGATCGTATTTGCAACCGAAACCGCTCTGATAAGGAAACAACTGGATAAAGTCCTTCACAACAGAACGGCTTTGGACGGCATCGCCGGCATGCTCAAAACCGGGGAATTTCCCGTCGAGCAGGTCGATGGCAGCTTAAACGGTGACCCTGCCGTCAGTATGTTCCGCCCCATCTTCAACTCGCCCCGCTGTGCTCACTGTCACGGAAACTCGCGAAAGGTCCTGGGGGGCGTGCTGGTTCGCACCTCCTCGAAGAACGCCGTCGATGCTGCCTCGTCTGCGCGAAACAGGAGCATCCTCTTCGGGGTCCTGGGATCGCTCATCCTGGTGTTTACAATGTATCTAATGATGCGAAGAATAGTGGAACTCCCCGTTCGACAGCTCGCCGATGCGGGCGCAAAAATGAGAAAGGGTGATTTTACCGGGGAAATCGAAGTGAAAGGCCGCGATGAGATTAGCCACATCTGTGCCCGGATGAACCTGATAAGAGAAGGTCTGCGGACGATGATAAGCGAGATAATCACAGCCTCCGAAAATTTATCCGACTCGGCCTGCGTACAGGCTTCATCCGTCGAGCAGACAAGCGCCTCACTCGAGGAGATCTCCTCCATGACCCGGCAAAATGCCGTAAATACAAAGACGGCGGACCGAATAGCCGGCACGGTCAATCAGGCGGTAACCCACGCGCAGGATTCCATGACCGAGTTGACCGGCTCGATGGAGGCAATATCACAGGTGAGCCACCAGACCTCAAAAATCATCCGAAGCATCGATGAAATCGCCTTTCAGACCAACCTGCTGGCGCTTAACGCGGCCGTCGAGGCTGCCAGAGCGGGCCAGGCCGGGGCAGGGTTTGCCGTGGTAGCCGATGAGGTGCGCAATCTGGCCCTGAGAGCCGCTGAAGCAGCAAAAAATTCTACCACCCTCATCGAAAGCACTATCAAAGAAGTCGATAACGGCTCCAGACTGGTGAAAAGAACAGATGCGGCTTTTTCGGATGTGACAACTGGGATGGCCGGTATTGTCGGACTCATTGGCGAGATAACAGTGGCTTCCGACGAGCAGTCAACAGGAATAGGACTGATTAACGAAGCATTTTGCGAAATCGCAAAGGCGGTCCAGGACAATGCCTTCGGTGCGGAAGGACTCGCAAAGGCGACCGGCCGCTTCAAAGTGAGCGACGGTGGCCTGCCGGCATCGGCGAAAGGCGGGGACGCAGGACATTGAACAAACAAGGGAAAACCCCTCCAGACCCCGGGAAATGGGAAAGGAAACGGTTACGCCCGGAAAGATAATGGAAAGGACCAGAGCCATTACAAAGCAGGGCAAGCGAAGAAACCGGAACTGATGATCCCTTTAGATGACGGGGAACTCTCAGATTTCTAACAGCAGGGTTATGAGTTGCATTTCGGTGCATTTAGGAGTGGTGCATTTCGCGCGGGTGGTACCTTTTTACCGTTTCTGGTTGCCGTTTGGCCCCGTCAAATCTCTCATGGTAAAATACGGGCTGTTTAGATTTGATTTTGCGGACTTGGCGATTTGGTCTTTGCTGACCTGACCACTGCGAAGTTGATTTGGTCTTTGCTGATCACTGTCCATTGGCACACTTTTCACCTGTATTTAGAGCGAGACTCCAAATTGAAAAGTGTAAGGAGCTCTGCCCCCATGTTGTTGCTTTAGGGTCATTGGTTTGTGGGACGGGCTTTTCAACCCGCCATCGCCATCACCAGACCGAGGACGGTCTGGCTACCACAATGAACGTGGCCTGCACGGGGTTTTCTCCTTTCTCTTGGGATTGCGTAGCCAGACCGTATCGGTCTGGCTTTTCACAGCTCACAGAACATAGGAGGCACAGCAGGTTAAAAGTTGTAGGTTTATTATTTCAATCCTGTAAATCCTGTTAATCCTGTCCAAGTCTTTTCCCGGCTCACGGGACGAAGGAGGCACGACAGATTCCGCAATGTTGCCCTTCCCTCCGCAGGTGTTTAAATTCAAATTTATCTTATGCATAAAACCTCATGGAGCAAGGATCGTGAAGACAGAATTTGATCCGTGTTCATCCGTCTTCATCTGTTCCAAAAGGGGTCGATGAACGCTCTACGGATGCGGATAAACACGGATCGACAGGCGCCGAACATGCGGGAACACAAAACAATGAAATGGCTATCTCTGAGTTCGCCCTCTTCTATCCGCGTCCATCCGTGTCCATCCGTGTCGAAGAAGTTTTGGTTCGTTGCTCCGTCGGTCTGCGCCTCAGCGATAAACGCGTGCCGAACCAAGGAGAAAATCCGATGCCCTATGACGACCGCAAACTGACTCGATTGAACCCTCAGATTGCAGTCACGACTCTTGAACCGGACAAAAGGGTCGGCCTTGTGGTCGTGCTCACCGGGCATGGAAAAGGAAAAACTTCCTCGGCCCTGGGCATGGTCGTCCGCGCATGCGGGCACGGCATGAAGGTTTGCATGCTCCAGTTCATGAAGGGAGATTTATTCACAGGGGAATGGGAAGCGGTCAAGAAGATGGACTGCGATGTGGAACTGGTCGCCACGGGCATGGGGTTTTGCGGCATACAGGGAAATCCTTACTCGCACGGCGAGCACCGCGAAGCAGCCCAAAGAGCCCTCGTTATGGCAAAGGAGCGGATCACATCAGGCAAATATGATCTTATCGTCCTCGATGAGATTAATAACGCCATCCACCTTAAGCTGGTGGATCTGGAACAGGTGATCGATTTGATCCGCAGCAAGCCGCCTCTTCTCCACCTGATCCTGACCGGCCGTGACGCGGCCCCGGAGATAATAGCGCTGGCCGATACCGTTAGCGAAGTGAGGGAGATCACCCATGCCTACCGCAAGGGTATAGAGCCACAGCCGGGAGTGGACTATTAGGTGCAATTACGAATTAGGAGAGCCTCTTGCAAAACTCCTTCATCGTCATTCCGGCGAAGGCCGGAATCTAGGTTCTTCAATCGTTTCTGGACCCCGGCCTTCGCCGGGGTGACGGGCTTATTGAGTTTTGCAAGAGGCTCAGGAATTACGAATTACGAATGAAAAACAATTGAACAGTTTTCAGTTGCTAGTTTTGAGTTTTGAGTTAACTGAAAACTAACAACTGAAAACTGAAAACTCTTTCACTTTTTCGGATATCCCACAGATTGGGCCAAAATGATCTTCTGTTCCGGTTTCAATTGGAGTTCCCTGGCCAACGCGTCTCTGTCAATTCCAGCCCGCAGCACTGCCGACAGGCCTTCCGAGGCGCAAAACAGGTAGACATTCTCGGCAATCACCCCGGTGTCGGCGCCTGACAGGATCTGGCTGTCAGGACCTGCCTCTTTGAGCTTTGGGGTATCCGACACATAGACAAGATTGACCGCAGCGTCTTTTACATATGACTGGACCCCTGTCACGGACCTGATGTCCTTGGACACAATCGGAATCAGCGTGTTATTCTTTGCATCGTAGAGATAGGCGCCGTCAGGGGTTGCCACGTAGATATCCGTTTCCTGCCAGTTATGCGCCGAAGGGGCTGTTCGCCTGCCATCGGGCCTGTTTATTCCGAAAGCGGCCCAAAGAAGGTTTGAAAGAGTTTGCATCGAAAGTTTTTCCCCACTGTACGATCGCCCGCTCGATCTGTCATTTAGTGCCGACATCAGGGGCTTTCCTCCATCCTTTTGAGGACTGGGAAGCTGAACCGGCGCAGTCTCACCGGCGAAGCTCAAAAGTGAACAGTTGAGAGCAAATACCATCAGCAACGCTGCAAGCAGTCTGGATCTAATTTTCATTTGAACCTCCGTACGCGTTCACCGGTTTACCCGTGTTTATCCTAGTTAATCCGTGTCTCAACTTCTTACACCGTTGCGCTTATTATTGGCCAATTCGACCGAAAAATCCAGGATTTCAGAACTCTCGCGATACGCGTTTGAACAAAAATCCCCGAGGTGCCGGGCGCTTCGCTCGAAATCCTCCATGAAGCCCTTGAGGTTTGCCGAGCCATAGAATTGTTCATAGGCCTCGAGCCCGTCCTTCAAAGCCGAAAGGACCTCTTTTGTATTCGGATTCATCTGGGTGATTGCGCCGTAGAGTTCAGGGCTTTGCGCGAAGATCCTGCCTACGAGGTTCATTTCGATCCGGTAGCTCGGACTGGTGTAATTCATAGTTTCTTCTATGTCTATATCGAGTTCCCTCAAGGTCCTTCCGATGAGCATGGTCGTGAGGTGAAAGAGCACCTGGATGATGCTCATCATCCTGTCGTGTTCATCCGGGCTGCATTCCTTGACCCTGATGCCGCTTTGTGCAAAAAGCCCGCGTAGCCACTGCCACTGCTCAGGGCCGATGCGGACCGGACAGGCAGCCAGGGTCTGGCCGGTAAAACTCGATACCCGGCCTCCAAACATCGGATGAAGGCCGACAACGCTGGCCGGTGATTCCAGCATTTCCTTCACAGGGGCGACCTTCAGGCTGGTCAGATCCATCAGAAGCTGTTCCCGCCTGGTATGCGGCACAAGTCTTCTGATTATCTCCACAGTCTTGTGTAGAGGCACGGCAAAAATGACTATATCGCACTGCTCTACTGCACGCTCAGGCGTAAGCGGCGTATCCACATCGGCAATACGGACGTCAAATCCGTGCGAACTGAAAAGTTTCGAAAAAAGCCGGCCCATTTCGCCCTGCCCGCCAATTATTCCAATCGAGGAGCGGTTAGTCCACTGGGGACTCGAGCTGGTCAGGCCGCCAAGGTGACCGGAATCCATAACTTCGTTTTCCTTTAGCAACTAATTTATATAAACCTGTCGACCGCCTCGGCAACCCTTCGGCACTGTTGGACCATGGAGAGAAAAACCTCCGGGCGAAGAGATTGAGGGCCGTCGCTCATTGCTTCCTCCGGACGGACATGGACTTCAACCAATAGCCCATCTGCGCCGGCTGCAACGGCCGCCTTCGAGACTGCGGTCACCAGGTCCGCCCTGCCTACCGCGTGACTAGGGTCAACTATAACCGGAAGGTGAGTCAGTTGCTTTAGAAGAGGCACGGCGCTGATGTCCAAAGTATTTCTGGTCTCGGATTCAAAGGTGCGGATACCCCTTTCGCACAGAATTACTTTTTCGTTTCCCTGCGCCATGATGTATTCGGCCGACATCAGGAACTCTTTTATGGTGGCGCAAAGGCCGCGTTTGAGAATAACCGGCTTATCGATGTTTCCGACCTCTGTAAGGAGCCTGAAATTCTGCATGTTGCGGGTGCCGATCTGGACGATATCCGCATACTTGCAAACCAGCACGATGTCTCTTGGGTCCATGAGTTCGGTTACTACCTTCAAGCCGGTCTTTTCGCGCACTCCGGCAAGGTATTTTAAACCCTTTTCACCCCAGCCCTGAAACGCATAGGGTGATGTGCGCGGTTTGAAAGCGCCGCCGCGCAAAAAATGAACCCCGGCAGGCACGATCGCCTCCGCTATCTCTTCGAGCACCTCGCGGCTCTCGACTGCGCAGGGTCCGGCAATAATCTGAATCTGAGGACCGCCGATTTCGAAACCGTCTACATTAACTACGGTGTTTTCAGGTTTGAATTCCCTGCTGACCAGCTTGTAAGGCTTTAAGATGGGGAACACCCTTTCCACTCCGGGAAAGGACTCCATAGGGATTTCCGCAAGGATCCGTTCGTCTCCGATGGCGCCTACAATAGTCCTGTGCTCGCCTTTGGAAATATGAGCCCGAAGGTTCATGTCTTCGAGGCGTTGCACTATTCTGACCAGGTCCTCTTCCTCGTAATTCGGCCGCATTACAATGATCATGACGATTTTCCCCTTATTGATTTCATATTGGATGAACCTGTCGAACGATCGTACCAAAAAACAAAAAAGCCGTGGGCGCTTCAGGCGCACACGGCTTCAAAACAGACAAATGGTACTGTCAGGACCCGAGCATACCCGAAGCGTTCCCTCCGGTGGGGTAAAAGTAAGAATAATAATAGTAGAAACCATTAACCATGCTCTCTCCTGTCGGAATGAGAATAGACTTCATCGCGAGCAGTTTGTCAAGAGAAATTACGGCGAGCCGCCGCGGGCCGGGATGCGCGCTTGCAAAATCGCCGCGCGCAAAAGAGTTAAGCTCATATGTATTCCAGTTTCCGCATCAGCACGGATTCGTATCCCGTCTCCATGTCAGTGCAGCCAAGGACCCTTTCCCCATCCCGCGTCTTTGCCCTGACGCAGACCTCTTCCACCTTTTCGTTTATTCCTGCCGAATCGCCTGAAAAATAGAGAATCAGGTCCGGTATGCCGTCATCATTTATATCCTTAAGACTTAGGGCATAAATCTCCGGGTCGGCCACATCGTCAACTGGCCCGACCTTCCCCGGTCCGATTCTTACCGAACGCGGGTCCACCCGCCCCGGGTCGAAGTCGAAGCCGTCCCGTTCTTTTGTAGCGCTAAGTATTGCAACAGGGATTCTTCTTTCCAGCAGGTTATTGTCACTGCGCGAGCCGACAAGCACTTTCACATTATTGCGGCGAAGGACGTTCATCCAGGGGGAAAGCCCAAACCACAGGAAACCAGCTCCCATGACGATTCCGATAACAGGAAGGAAACTCAGGCCAAGCGCAATGAACAGCAATCCTATTGCGCAAAGCAAAACGCTCCTTATTAAAATCCTCCCCTGCTCTTCTTTTATAGTGTCCATGTGTTCCTCCAGTCATAAAATAGGGGATTCAAAGTTAATCTAAGAAGATAGCGATGATGTTTCAATCGGGGGCGGGCGGTGGGACCGCAGCCGGGTTCGCCGCTGCCATTCGGCGGCGGCAACGCAAAAATAATGAGGCACGACATCCGAGTGTCGTGACCTGTCTTTATATTTCTCCGCGTCCTCCGTGTCTCCGCGCTCTCTGCGTTTTCTGCGCTTTTGCCTTTTACTTTTACCTTGCTGCAGGCGGCAGTGGCGAAAGGTGCGGGCCGGGATTATGTTATAAATTTAAAATCCTCATCGGAGGCAGTCAAATGGGCCGGCCAATATGGAAAGGAAGCATTTCTTTCGGACTCGTAAACATACCCATTGCGCTCTATTCGGCTGAAAAGAAAACCGAGATGCATTTCAAACTGCTGGACAAGCGCACCAAATCGGAAATCCACTACGAGAAGATAAGCGCCGATACGGGGCAGCAAGTGCCTCCCGACCAGGTGGTCAAAGGATATAAATACAAGGGTGGCGATTACATCGTTCTGGAGGATGAGGACTTCAAGCAGGCAGCCGTCGAAGCCACTCAAACCATAGAGATTGCCGATTTCGTTCCCCTGAGTTCGATTACTTACAATTTTTTTGAGAAACCCTATTATGTCGTTCCCGAGAAAAAGGCGGAGAAAGGGTATGTGCTGCTGCGGGAAGTACTCAAGCGCACGGGTAGGGTGGCCATAGCCAAAGTTGTGATACGGTCCCGTCAGTACCTCTCGGCCCTAATTCCCGAAGGAGACGGCCTGATCCTGGACATCCTGCGCTTTCACGACGAAATCCGCGATCCATCCGAATTCAACTTCCCGTCCGAAGGTATCGATAAATACAAAATTTCCGAAAAGGAACTCCAGATAGCCGAGATGCTGGTAGAAAATATGACAAGCGAATGGGTCCCCGGCAGATACCATGACGAGTACCGCGAAGCCATTATGGACTGGATAGAGAAAAAGGCCGAGGCGCAGGGCGCGATGCCGCCGTCTCAGGGCGAAGGTGAAGGAAAGGAAGAAAGCCGCAAGGTCGTCGATATGATGGAACTTTTGAAGAAAAGCGTTCAAATGGCGTCGCGCCGCCGAGGCAAAGAAGATATGCGGGATGAAGCGAGAAGCGAGAAGCGGGAAGCGGAGAGCGGGAAGCAGGGAGCGGGAAGCAGGGAGCGGGGAGAGAGAATGGAAGATGCGGTGTGAAGCGGAAGGAAGTCCTGAAAATTTTAGATTTTAGATTGACGCCACTTAAATTATTCTAGTGCAGACAAGTGCTTAAACAAGCATCGAGGCCTTAGTTGAGGGGTATTTCCGGGGGACTTAGTTATTCTGTAGAATGCTTTTTTCCTTCGCGTCTTCGCGTGGGAATATGTCTTACTTGGTATTCCTCGCGCCTTGGCGTGAGATATTTCTTACCTCTACTCGAGTTTTCTTAGAAAATTGTGAAGGATGTCTTCGGCGCGGTAACCTTGAAGCCGTGCAATGTTAACCAGTCGAGCGAGGATGCGGCCCAGATCGTCCGGCCCTTCAATCCGGCCCTGTTCGATTCCGCCGGCGAGTTGGCTGCTTTCCCTGGCAAACTCAAGCCCCTGTGTTCGCAGGTCATTCCAATCCGGACCTTCTTGCGAGAGGCGCGCCAGAATTCTGTGCGCTCGAATTAGGGCCGGAAGGGACTCAGGTACAGGTTCGGCTTGGGTCTTGCCTCTTTTGAGCTTTTCCTCGATTTTTATTTTTTCCCAGTTGCCTTTAACCTCTTCGGCCGAACTGACGCTCACATCCCCGAAAACGTGCGGATGTCTGCGAATCATTTTTTCGTTTATCAGCCGGCAAACATGTTCGAGACTGAAGTCTCCCCGCTGCTCGTATAAATAGACGAGAAAAAACACCATAAAGAGGACATCCCCGAGTTCTTCGGCCACCTCCTCCACTTTTCCGGCACGCACGGCTGCTGCGGCTTCGTGCGATTCTTCGACCAGGTAGGTCTGAACCGTTTCAGGAGTCTGTTTTCGATCCCAGGGGCAACCCGTTTCACTTCGAAGGCGCTCGATGATCCGCAGGATTGGCTCTATTGCCTTGCAGCGATCATTTTTTGTTTGTTCCACCTTTTTCCTTTGAATCAGTGCCCTGTCCAAAAAACGATTCAAGCAGGTTCGATGTTCGATCGGACACAATCTTTTTCATATCCTGCTGTCTTTTGGAAAGCTCCTCCTGCACCTTTGACGGCGCCAGCTTGAATAAAAACTGGGAAGCCTTCATGATTGCGGGCGCCAGTTTAGAGCTGGCGACAAGATTGGAGCTTCCATCAGGGGAGAATAAGGTCAAAGAAGAGATCGCCACAATGGCAAAAAGGAGTGCTTTTCCAAATCCTATCATGGCGCCCCAGAGCCGGTCAAAAAACCCCAATCCTGCGCCCCGTATGACTCTGACTATCCATGAACCCGCCACCGCAACGGCGAACCAGGTTAATATCAACAGGAGCATGAAGCTGATGGGCTGGGCGGCAGTAGCGGAAATGGAATGAAATTGCCTGGTTAACAGGTCGCTCACCAACAGGTACTGGTGAGAGGCTACAAGGAAACCCGCTAAAATGCCGGCGACGCCGAATATCTGAGAGACAGCGCCGCGCAAAAAGCCTCTGAGCACCCAGAAAGCACTTACGCAAATCAGGACCCAATCAAGTGTGTTCATTCCGCTTTCCGCTCCTCGTTTCCCGCACCCTGGATTACCTTCCTTCTAACTGCATTCTCGCGTGGTTGCAATAGTAAATGCCATCTTGATAAAGTGTCTGTTGTCAGAGTGAAAATTGCATGATAATAATGCCTGTTTCCGATAATACGGCAACGTGAATGCTAATTTCCCGAGGTAAAACAATAATTGGCTCACGCAGTCCACAACCGCAGCAAAGAACCTGGCAGGATCTCCACCCAGGTTACTTTTGACGACAACCGATTAATCCAGTTGCTCGCAGGTGAGCAAAACGCTCATCTTAAGATAATTGAAAGACAGCTTGACGTAGAGGTTCACCTTCGTGGCAATCAACTTACCGTCTCGGGGGCCCGGGCCGATGTGGAAGTCGGCGAGCGTCTCCTGCATGAACTGGCCGACCTTGTCCAGGACGGCTACCCACTCTACGAAAGCGATATCCTCTTTGCGATTCAGATCCTCAGTGATAATATCAACCGCCGTTTAAGAGATATTTTCCTGGACCAGGTTTTTATAGCCTCTAATAAAAGGGCCATTAGCCCCAAAAGCGTCAAACAGAAAGAATACATAGAGGCTATTCGCACCTACGATATAGTGTTTGGCGTGGGGCCGGCGGGGACCGGGAAGACATACCTGGCTATGGCGATGGCGGTTGCGGCAATGTCAAAGGATGCCGTCCGGCGAATAGTGCTTGTTCGCCCTGCTGTTGAAGCCGGTGAAAAACTGGGGTTCCTTCCGGGGGATCTTGCCGAGAAAGTGAACCCTTACCTGCGGCCCCTCTATGACGCGCTGCACGACATGATGGATTTCGAGCGTGCAAATAATTTGATCCAGAGGGGAGCAATCGAAGTTGCGCCTCTTGCCTTCATGCGGGGTCGTACCTTGAACGATTCCTTCGCAATACTGGACGAAGCGCAGAATACGACGGCTGAACAGATGAAAATGTTTCTGACGAGACTGGGCCTTGGTTCGAAGGCTGTTATTACAGGCGATATAACCCAAATAGACCTTCCCGAGAACAAGCCTTCAGGGCTGGTGGAAGCAATCGGCCTGCTCAAGGAAGTTAAGGGAATTCGAATGGTCTATTTCACAAAACGCGACGTAGTCAGGCACAAACTCGTACAGGACATAATCGATGCCTACGAGAAAGCCTAGAGAAGCAGGGTTCTGACCCCTAAAATGCCGAGAGAAACTTACATGGACAGGGATAAGCGGGACCCCGAAAAAGCCAGGAACAAATCCAAGCCTAAACTCCTGGGCATTCTGACCTCCTTTTGTCTTCAAGACTTTTATTGCCGCAAGTGGCTGCTGCTTGCAATCTTAAGTGCTGTAATAGCCACCCTGGTCAGTCCCACATTCATAGTCGAAAATCCTCGCTACCGTCTGGGTGATATCGCGGACAGGAATGTAAAGGCCAAACATGATCTTTTGATAGAAGATGAAGAGGCCACGGCGAAGAAGCGCGAAGAGGCGATGCGCCTGTCGCCTATTGTATATGATTATAATGAGAAGATCACCAGGGACCTCCTCGATAAACTCGAGGCCTCATTTAAGGCAATGCGGGAGCCTCAGGGCGGCCTCGAAGCGGAAAACCTTCCAGCAGCCCCAGACCGGCAATCGCTAAAAGGGATAGCGGATAAGCCATACGGGACTTCTGTAACAAATTCGAATCGTTCATCTCCTGTCCCCAGTGATGTTGACCGGTTCCAGGGAAAGAAAAAGGATTTCGAAGGGTTCCTGGGCTGCTCGCTCAAAGGTGACGTCTTCAAGTGCCTTCTGGATCAGCAGTTTAGCCTGGAAGTCCAGGAAAAGATCCAAAATCTCGTAAAGACTACAATGGACCTCGGCATTGTTGCATCCAAGGAATGGGGGCAGGCAGAACTGGGGGCAAGCCTGCTGATTCGCAAATCGGAGACCGGTGAGGAGAAGGTGATTACACCCCCGATTCCGTATCCGGATATCGATGAAGCCCGCAAGATGATTGTCATGAAGGCGTTGGAACCAGGCCGGGACGTAGGAGAGCTGATGCTGATATCTTCGGTCGTATCCTCTCTTTTGCAGCCCAATCTTGCTGTCAATCAGGAAGTCACCCAAAAAAAACGCGAGGAAGCATTCGCTGCGGTTAAGCCCGTTTTCATTAAAATTGCCCGAAACGAGATGCTGGTGCGGGAGGGGCAAAGCATCGGCCGCGAGGAACTGCTAAAGCTGAGGTATCAACTCAGAAACTCATCCGATAGATCCTGGTTTTTTGTCTTCCTGGCCGTTTTCATATTTAGCATGGTCTCCCTCGGAGTTGTCCTCCATGTTGGAAAACAGAGCCTTCCTCATATAAGAATGGACATGCACGACTGCATGTTCCTGGGCATTCTGCTGGTTTTCCTGCTGGTGCTGTCCAGGGCGGGGCTTTGGGTCGGAGACAGCATAGGCGATGCTTCGGGAATAATTTCAACAAAAACCTTCATCTATGCCATTCCCCTTAGTGCAGGCGCAATGATTGCCTGCATTTTTTTCGGGGTTACGGTTTCGCTCATCTTTTCCCTGGTGGTGACGCTCTTTTCCGGCATGGTTTTCGGCAAAGAGTTCGCGATGTTCTTCTACTTTATGATAGGTGCGTTCGTTGCCGCCCATGGCGTTTCGCAGTGCAGGAACCGCATGGTCCCGATAAAGACCGGCCTGCTTTTGGGTTCCACAAATGTCATTTTGATCGTGCTAAGCGCTTTGCTCCAGGACCAGTGGGTGTTTCTTAAGGTACTTACCGACTCATTTTTCGGGCTGTCCGGGGGGATTTTTGCCGGCATTCTCGCAAGCGGTTTGACGCCCCTTGCCGAGATGCTTTTCGGCTATACTACGGATATCAAGCTGCTCGAGCTTGCCACAATGGATCAGCCGCTCTTGCGGGAACTCATGGTGGAAGCGCCGGGTACCTACCACCACAGCATCATAGTGGGCAATATGGTCGAAGCGGCAGCAAATTCGATAGGCGCAAATTCCCTTCTGGCCAAAGTTGCGGCCTACTATCACGATATAGGTAAGATAAAAAAGCCTCTCTATTTCATCGAAAATCAGTTCGAGCGGGAAAACCGTCACGAAAAGCTGGCCCCCTCGATGAGCGCCCTCATTCTCATCTCTCACGTAAAAGACGGAATAGAACTTGCCAGGCAGCACCGCCTGGGCAAGGAAATCATAAACATTATCAGCCAGCACCACGGAAAGAGCTTTATTTCTTTCTTCTACAAAAAGGCCCTCGAAGCACGCGAAAAGGCCCAGCACGCCAAGCCCCTGCCCCTTCCTGCTCTGGATGCCGACGACTACCGCTATCCCGGCCCCAAACCACAGACTAAAGAAGCCGGCCTGGTAATGCTCGCCGACGTAGTCGAAGCAGCCTGCCGCACCCTCACAGAACCTACGCCCGCCAGGATTCAGGGTATGGTCAACAAGCTGATGAACGGCATTTTCAGTGACGGGCAGCTTGACGAATGCGAGCTTACCCTCAAGGACATCCACCAGATAGCCAAGCACTTCAACCAGATCCTGGCAACTATACATCACAAACGCATTGAATATCCGGCTGCATCAAACGGAAAGGCAAAAGCGGATGCCCCTGATACAGGTCGTGAACCAAAGCAGGATAAAGATAAGTCCGGGGTCAATAAAGAACGCGGCAAAACGGATCTTAAACGCCTTGGGATACACTGAATCGGAACTGAGCGTCCTGATCGTCGATGACGACGAAATGGCGAGACTCAACCAACAATACCGCCAGATCAGTCATACCACGGACGTGCTTTCCTTTCCGATGCTTGAAGGCGAATGTGGCGAGATCGCCCCCGAGATGCTGGGAGACGTCGTCATTTCAGCCCAGACCGCCAAAGCAATAAGCGAGCAGACCGGAGCCGCTCTGGGATCGATTCTGGACTTGCTTCTCAGCCATGGCATTTTGCACCTTCTTGGCCTGAACCATGAGGCGGGACCGGCCGAAGCCGAAGAGATGAAACTTAAAACCGAAGAACTCCTTGAGATGCTCGGCCACTGCGGCGATGAATTCGAGTGGTTCTTCGATGTGGATCAGGAGTGACTTTGGCTAGACTCGCCATCAATGTAGATCACGTAGCCACAATTCGGCAAGCCCGTCTCGCCCCCGAACCGGACCCGGTCGCCGCCGCTATGTTCGCCGAGCTTGCGGGGGCCCACGGCATAGTGGTTCACTTAAGGGAAGACCGCCGCCATATCCAGGACAGGGACGTAGCCGTCCTTCGCAAGACCATCAAAACCAAGATGAACCTCGAGATGGCCGGGACAAAGGAGATGGTCGAAATCGCCCTGAAGATAAAACCCGACGTCGTAACCCTTGTACCTGAAAAGCGTCAGGAATTGACCACAGAAGGGGGCCTCGACGTTGTTCATTTCGAAACCTCCCTGGCAAAGGTAATAGAAAAACTTCACGGCAGCGCCATCGCGGTCAGTGTTTTTATAGAACCCGACGCCAAATTCATCAAAACCGCCCGAAAGCTCGAAGCCGATTACATAGAACTCCATACGGGAGCTTTTGCCGAAGCCAAATCTTTTGACAGCCGCCAGGAGCAATATGAACGGCTGATAACAGCGGCAAGGCTGGCGCAGAAACTGGAGATAGGAGTGCATGCCGGACACGGGGTCGACTATCAGAATATCCTTTGGTTAAGGAATATAACGGAAATCGAGGAATACAGCATCGGTCATTCCATAATCGCGCGGGCCGTCCTGATAGGGATGGACAGGGCCGTTCGCGAAATGCTCCAGTTGATGGGCTGAGCGAGATGCCCATTTACGGTATTGGGATAGACCTGGTGAAGGTGGACCGGCTTAAACAGATACTCGACCGCTGGGGCGAGCGCTTCGAGATCCGGGTATTCACCGAATTTGAAAGGGAGTACTGCTCCGCAAGAAGAAACCGCACCGGTTGCCTGGCCTTGAGGTTTGCCGCTAAAGAGGCCTTCGTAAAAGCCCTCGGTCTTGGAATGAGACATCCGGTGCTCTGGAAGGATATCGAAGTCAGGCCGGACACCCTAGGAAAACCCGAAATCTCCCTCACCCCCGGGGCACTCGAATACTGCACCCAAAAAGGCATCCGCTCCTGGCACCTGAGTTTAACCGACGAAGGGGACTACGGGGCGGCGGTAGTAGTTATAGAGACATGATGCTGAACCGCTATAAGCTTTGGAGCCACAGGTCTGCCAGATTAATTCCGATCTCCTGGAAGGGCTCAGCCCGCACTGTCTGGTTGCGCTCGCCATAGCTGTCCGATAGATACCATCTCCCGGATTCCAGCCTGTATATGTCAAGAGTCTTGTCTTTTGGATCGATGATCCATGCATGCGCAACCCCATACCGGACATAAATGGGCATTTTCTCGGCTTTGACCAGACTAGCTGTTTACGGGGATAGGATTTCACAAATCCAGTCCGGAGTAACAGAAATCCAGTTATGATCTTCTTCAACCGGAAATTTTTCCTTTTTCCAGCCTGCCAGGTCTGGGACCATGATATGTTCTCCCAATCCGATTTCCGGTTCAATGAGGATGATCCATCAGCCTGGACCTCCACCTTCACCAAATTGATAAGCAGGGCCTATTTTATATCCCAAGGAAGAAGCCGCGCTAACGTGCCGCCTTGATGGTCTTGGAGTGACAATCAGTTCACCGTTGATGATTTCCCCGGTCATGTTATCAGGGATGGTGTAAAGATCCTGATAGGTGGCTTTCTTTTTTGCGGGCTCGCTCATGGCCGCCCTCTCCTTGTCGTGATACAGTCAGGACTTCAGCAACCCCACGGTTTCCACCCGCTCTTGCGGCGAGTTCCGCCGCCAATCGCTCAGGTATCTGAAGGCATTCCTTGCGGCCTCGCCGGCGTCTTCCGAGTAGGTGTAGAGTTCAACCGTGACGAAGCCGGAAAAGCCGGTATTTTCTATGGTTTTAAGTATTCCGGGTATATCTATGGCGCCATCGCCCAGCGTAAGGTGGTGATGCCTGCGAGAGGAGGCGATATCTTCGAGGTGAAAATGCGCGGCGCATTCCTTCAACTGCAATACAAGGGCGCAGGGGTCCTCACCTACGCAGAAAAAGTGGCCGATGTCGAAGTTCAGGCCAAATACAGCAGGGTCGAGCTTTTTGTAAATCTCCAGGAACTCGGAGCTGTTTTCGATAAGAAGTCCCGGTTCAGGTTCGATAAGTATCCTGATTCCTTTCCTGCGGGCACTTTGTTCCACGGCCCTGAGGCCGGCCAGGAAATGCGACATTCCTTCTTCACGGGAAATCCCTTCCAGGGGGCCGCCGGGCTCAGTCGAAATGTGCGGCGCCCCGAGCTTTTCGGCCATGTCAATGCACCTGAGGGTATATTCGATTCTTCTTGCCCTCTCGGCCGGGTCGTTCTCTATCCATGAAGGATGGTAAGTGTCTCCGTCGGCGTTGTGCATAAAGGCATTGATATTCGCTATCCGGAGGTTTCTCTTATCGAGCAGCTTTCTTGCTTGCCTGATGTGATCATCGGTGAAATAGAGCGGGTAGGCATGCGGGACATCGGCCATGATTTCAATTCCCTCGTAGCCAATGTCGGCAAGAACTGAGATGGTTTCCAAAAGAGTGCAATGGAGAAACGCGTTGGAGCTAAAGGCGAATTTCATTTCACAGTCCCATTCGAAAATATGTTCTCAAGATAATTGAAAGCCTCTTCGGCCGCCTCCCGGGGGATTTCCGGAAAAGTGTAGAGCTCCACCGTTACGAACTCATCGTATCCGATACCGTCAAGCGCCCGGAAAATCTCTGTAAAGTCGATCTCCCCCTGCCCTGGAATAAGATGATAATGCTTTCTTTTGCAAATATCTTCCACATGGACATGAAAAATCCCTGAACCAAGCATCCGCGCCACATAATGGGGATCCTCCCCTGCAACATGGCTATGGCCAAAGTCGAGGTTTGCCCCGAAGTTGTCCGCACCGATTTCCCGGATCAAAGACGCCAGCTCTTCAACCCGTTCGACAAGAAGTCCGGGCTCATATTCCATACCTACCCGGACGTTTTTAGCCGCCGCATATTCGACAACGTCGAGGAGCGATTCCTTCAGCAGGGCCAGGGACCTCTCAGGCCTGGTACCGGGGACCATCCTCCCGGAAGTCACGCTGACATTGCGGCACGAGAACAACCGGGCCATGTCTATGCATTTTTTGGTGTACTCAACACGCCACTTCCGAGCGTCAGCTTCGGGGTTGGCAAGCGAGGGTTCGAAAAGAGGCTCCCAAAACTTCGCCCCATAATAGCCAAGAGCGGTGTTGGCGTTTATGTTGGCTGCCCGGATACGGTTTTTTTCCAGACAGGAGGCAATTTCGGCAAGTCCTTGGCCCGTTGTCGAGAACGGATACAAGTGCGGCACATCCGCAAGTATCTCCACACCTGCATATCCGGTTTTGGCGATGATCTCAACCGCCTCGGGAACGGAAAACCTCACGAATGCATTGGTGCTGAAGGAAAGTTTCATAATAGATATCCGTTCACCGCAGTCTCTCATGCCCCTGTGGGATACCCGAAACCATGAAAAGACCCGTAGGTGGGCTAAGCGGCGCGCAGCCCCCGCCAAGTCTTTTCGTAACAGCACCTCATGTACCTTTGGTACACCCTGAAGCCATGAAAAGGTGAGAAACCCCCTGTTCGTCATTCCGGCAGGGTTTTTGAACCTGAATCCAGCGACTTTTCGAGACAGAGGCACAGAGGGAAAAAACTCCCAAGGCATCTGACCACTTTTTTCTTTTCTCTGTGTAACTAACATCGAGTTTCTTGAAATTTGTCAAGATTTCTTGCCGCCATCGAAGGTTTGAGTGGCGAACCCGGCTGGCGGTCCCACCGCCCGCTTACTCCCTTCCTCCCCGGTAGTCGGTTTTGCCCATGGGCAAAAGAGTACAAGATGGAGGCATGATGCCGCTTTCCACCATGACGTCTATGGCGATTCCACCCCTTGCATTCCAAATACCGGTCACCCGGATGAACTTTGGCGACATGGCTTCCTTCAGGCGATTATGAATGTAGACGGTGCAATCTTCGTGAAAGGCGCCATGGTTGCGGAAGCTCCCTAAAAAAAGCTTGAGCGATTTACTTTCCACCAGCAGATCGGCCGGCACATAGTCCACCACAATTGTGGCAAAGTCAGGCTGGCCGGTTATGGGACACATCGTGGTAAACTCGGGGGCGCTCAGGCGAACCACGTACACGGTTTCGGGATTTGCATTTTTAAATGTCTCCAGGATAGCCGTTTCCGGGGTCTTGGGTATTTTGGCTTTTTTCCCGAGCTGGGTAAGTCCGCCGGCATCTCTTAGCATTTTTCAGTCCGTTCGGGTCATGGAGCGTATTTAGTCGGATCGGCTATTGCCGCTTCGTCAAAGCCATGTCTTCGCAAGATACAACTGTCGCATCTCCCGCATGCCCTGTCAAATGGATCGGGATCGTAGCAGGAATGGGTCATTGAAAAATCGACCCCCAGTTCTACTCCTCTTTTAATGATCTGCGCCTTTGTCATTTTAATTAGAGGCGTATGAATTTGCATGTGTATTCTGCCTTCGACACACTCTTTGAGGGCCAGGTTTGCCATTCTTTCAAAAGATTCGATGTATTCGGGCCGGCAGTCGGGATATCCGGAATAATCCAATGCATTTACGCCAATAAAGATGTCCGATGCCCCCAGCGTTTCCGCCCATGCAAGAGCCAGGGAGAGAAAAACCGTGTTCCTGGCGGGTACGTAGGTGACCGGGATACGGCTTTGCATCTCCTCGAGCGCAACATCCTTGGGCACTTCGATTTCCGATGTCAGCGCAGAACCTCCTATGGCATCCAGGGGGACCTTTAAAATTAGATGCTCCCTTACATCAAATGCCTTTACCACCCGCCTGGCCGCTTCAAGCTCCGCTCTGTGACGCTGCCCGTAATCGAAGCTGAGCGCAAAGGCGCCGTAGCCTTCATGCTTGGCGATCGCCAGGCAGGTAGTCGAATCGACCCCTCCGGAAACCAACACTATCGCTTTTTTCATTTTGGCTGCTCGAATAAATACATGTAAAAGTCAACTACGTCCAC
This sequence comes from Syntrophobacter sp. SbD1, assembly GCA_900290365.1. Classification (GTDB taxonomy): domain Bacteria; phylum Desulfobacterota; class Syntrophobacteria; order Syntrophobacterales; family Syntrophobacteraceae; genus SbD1. The sequence goes on from OMOE01000131.1 coordinate 28,719, forward strand.
CAGGGCGAAAATCCTGTCTTCAACGACTGAAATGATCCCCTCATCCGCTGTAACGAGCAGGACCTTTTTGTCCTTTCTTGCAGCTATTCGTTCAATTATAACTGCATCGGCCGAGCGCCTGGTCTTATCCGTGTAAATGATCTCTGTATTGGCCTGAAGGTCCCTCGAATCCTCGACTCCATCAAATACCAGGTAGACTTTCGCAAAATATTTTCCCTTAGCCGCCACAGCCTCGATAAACTGTTCCCGAAATTGCGTGAAGCCGGGCCGCAAGGAATGTTCGTCTCCCTCCTGCACCCGCAGCAGGACGTTATATCCGTCAATAAACAGCTCATATCGCCTGCTTTGGCCGGAACTGATAAAATCTTCAAGAAATCGAGGATCAGGGGCCCGCTTTCTCCTTTCCGGTTCAAATTTCGAATAAAGCCGCTCCAAAATTTGACGCCTTTTATGGCGCACAGCCTCTTCCAACTGGGCCGTGTCGCTTACAAGACCGATTTCGCAAAGGGACTGGGCCATTTTACGCAGATTATTCATTTTAGGCAAATTGGCAGGAATTGGATCCAAAAGGTTTATTCGGGCTACGATATCGCCTCCATTCCCATGCGGGGTCCCGAGAACTTTCCGGATTCCGGGCAGTTTCGACAGACGGCTTTTTTCGGTCAAAAGAGCCTCTTTGACCTTTTCCACTTCCTTGTGAACCACGAGAGAATCTGCGTATACGGCCTCTATCCGGTTCAGCGACAAATCGATCTCAAGCAATTTTGCCCTGATATCCGAGATAACGCCATACTCCTCATCGGCCTTCTTCTGCAATTCGAGCGCACGCCTGGTTCTCTGGAGAAGCGATTCGAGTCTTTCCGCTTCCTTGACCGCCCCTTCTCTGTCAAAGTGCTGATAGCGTTCGAACCATTCCCTTCTTATCCGGCTAACCGCGTCAGCGAGCTTCTTCTCGAACTCCGTCTCATATCCCTTTATCCTCTTCCTGAGATCTTCGTTTTCACCTCTCGCACCGCTCAACTGCTCTCCGATATGCACCAGGTCCAACTGAGCCTTTTTCAGCTTCTTCTCGACTTTTTTGAACGGCTCCTTCGATTCGGCCCCCGGCTTTTCCTGCTCGGTTTGACCACCTTCGATATCGAAGAGGAAGCTGTTTCCCTCCTGGCTTTGGAGGAAGTCTGCGGAGAGGCCGGGATGTTTTTCGATAAATTCTCCCCAGACCGTCAACGTAGGCACGAGAAGTTCAAAAAGATCGGCATCGGGTAACTTTGACCAGAAGTCCTCTTCTACCACGGTCTCCGCGACCCGCTGCACGGCCTGCAAACCGAGTGCACAAAGGCCGATGCAAAAGCGCTCCGGGCCTAGCAGATCTCTTAGCTTCCATATATTTTGTGCAATAAAATCACTGTCGAGCATCCCAAGATAGGAAACCACAGCAGTTTGTTCTTCTTTCCATTGGGCAAGAATCTTTTCGAAGAATTTCTCATTCGTTTGAAGCTCCCGGCGCAGGCGGTTCATTATCGGGGGCTGTAAGACCATCCTGGAAAACTTTGCCGGTTGAAGCGAAAAACCTTCCAAAACCACTTTTTTTAAAATAGGATCGGAGGTCAAAATAAGGACCCAGGCCGATGAGGGGATGTCTCGGATTATACGCTCGTAGAACCGGGCCGGTAATTTGGAAAGAATCTCATTGGTCTTCAGGCCGGACTCCATGAGTTTTAGGTTTTGAGTTTTAAGTTGCAGTCAGGGAAGTGATACCCACTCCTGCGCATCTTTGCTTACGTAAAATTAACAACTTAAAACTTAAAGACTCAAAAAAGCAACAACTAACAAACTAAAAGTTCGCGGGGGGGAGGCGAGCCTTCCGGAGGAAAGGAGCGAGTGACAATGAATGAAATATCCATCGTCCTGGTAACCGCCGGAAGCGAAGAAGAAGCTGCGGCAATCGGACGAACGCTGGTCGAGGAACGTCTGGCGGCCTGCGCAAACATAGTGCCTCACGTACGGTCAATTTACCGGTGGAAAGGGGCAATTCACGACGAACAGGAGTTTCTTATAATTATCAAAACCAGAACGTCATTGTTCGAAGCAGTACAAAAGAGGGTCAAAGAACTTCACAGCTACGAAGTTCCCGAAATCATAGCCTTTCCAATCGCCCAGGGGTTGCCGCAATACCTTGAATGGGTGCAGGTGGAAACGGCAGGCTAACACTGCCCCACTTCGTGGGCGGTGGGACCGCCAGCCGGGTTTGCCGCCACCTTCGGTGGCGGCAAGAAAAATAATCCCGATTATCCAACCATGGGTTGCCCTTCGGCCCAAAAATCCTCATAAGACTTTTAGCACATCAAGGTTGTTCTAAATCCTTTGTTCCCAGCCTGTTCTCTTTTTTGACAGGATCTGCAATAACTTGACAGCTATTGCGTCTTAACTGTCGAGACCGGCGTTCATAGAGGATAAATGCAATGGATCACGGCAAAGAGAGGCTGGCCGAAATATTTCGGACGGAAAAAATCCGCTTTCTGCGGTTCGTCAGGCAAAAGTTCGACGATATTTCCAATATGGACGCCGAGGATATTGTCTCCGAAGTGACACTCAGCCTCTTTCGACGAGCTGATATCATTGGAGAGATCGAAAATCTCACAGCTTATATTTATCGCTCGTTGCAAAATCGAATTTTGGATCATCGGCGCAATCGTGTCTCTGCTGTTTCCCTTGATGAGGAAACCGTAGCGTCTGGAGAACCGGAACTTCACGCCCGGGGTCCGGCACCCGATATCGCTCTTGATCAGCGCGAGATGCGGGAGCGGCTGCTCAATGCGATCGGACGACTCTCTCCCAAGGAACGGGCCATTTTCCTGGCAACAGAGATGGACGGCCTCAGTTTTCAAGAACTGGCGGAAGAATGGGACGAACCGATCGGGACGTTGCTGTCCCGGAAAAGACGTGCGAAAGCGCACTTGCGCGAAATGCTCAGCGAGTACAAAAAATAATATAGGAGCTGACTATGATGAACCATTACCCCACGGACGCGCAGTCGAAACACGGACGCGCTTATCGAATCTTTATCCATGTTGCTTTCGGATTGCTCATCGCCGTTTCCTTGTCGTTGTTGCTCGGTTTGTTCGTTAAGTTGCTCTGGAACGGCATCCTGCCCGATCTTTTGGGCGTTCGGCCCCTGACTTATCTGCAAGGTGTAGGGCTGTTGCTTTTGACCAGGATTTTGGTGGGCGGTTTGAGACATGGAAGAGGATGGCATGATCGCCGCCCTCATGGCGGCCGGTGGCGCGAATATGACGAGTGGTGGAAAGAGAAGGGCGAAAAGTCCTTCCGCGAGTTTTCGAACGATCAGCCGTCATAGAAGCTAATGAGGCCTTTGGCCCGAAATCAGTTGAGCGAGAAGTCGCGGCGAGCCTTGAGGCATCTTGGCCGCCTTCTTCATAAACTGAATAAGGCAATTACCGCGCCCGGTGATGTGTAAAGAACCAGCACTCATTGAAAAGGAAAATGGTATGGCCGATAAGTCTATCCTGGATGCATTCCACATCATGTGGAACAAATTCCCTGAGCCGGTCTTGCTCATTCAAAAGGACCGCACCGTTCTTGCCGTTAATGCCCTGGCGCAGACAGCTGGGGTTCAGCCAGGGATTAAATGTTTCACATTAAATCCCGAAGGAGCGCCCGACGGGAAGTGCCGTCAATGCCGGGCAAACGAAGCGCTCGGCCAAGGTGTTGCGACGCGTTCCGAAGTGACACGTAATGGTAAAACGCTGAGTACCTACTGGATTCCCCTGGACGAGCCAAGCGACATCTATGTTCACTTTACCCTGGGATTTGCGGATATGATGGGGATCGCAGATGATTAAGCAAGTGCGCTACTTTACCGAAACAATTTCCAAAAGTGGCAGGGAGATTTTCTGTCCGGCGGTCCCACCTCCCAGGGGTATTTTTGGTTTCTAAGTCTTTTTCTGTTCACTGCTCACTGCTCACTCGCTTCTTATGCCAAGTTGCTTTCAAGATCGGGCGGGAGTTAACCCCGCCCCTACCGATCTGCCCCGAGGCAAGCCGTAGCAATAGGAGGGCTTCATGCCCTCCCGAATCACCCGATTTGAACGCAAATCGGTATTACTTCTTCCTTCTTGCTTCCCGCCACCCGCTACCCGCTTCCCTTTGCGAGCCGAATCCTCACCGATTCGGCATGCGCCGTAAGCCCTTCGAGTTCCGCGAGACGGATAATCGATTTTGCGTCCCGGTCGAAAGCGGCTCTCGAATAGGCGATTACACTGGTCTTTTTCAAGAAATCATCCACCCCCAGCGCGGAAGCGAACCGGGCGGAGCCGGCAGTGGGGAGCACGTGATTGGGGCCGGCAAAGTAGTCTCCGACAGGCTCCGGAGTGTGGTCCCCAATAAAGACGGCGCCCGCGTTTTCGATCCTGCCTAGCCAGGGAAGCGGATCTTGCAGATGCAGTTCGAGGTGTTCGGGCGCTATCCGATTTGCAAGCTCGAAAGCAGCATCCAGGCTCTTTACGATAAAAACTGCGCCGTAGCGCTCGATTGAAGCTGCCGCTGTCTGGGCTCTGGAGAGCGAAGCCAACTGGCTGGACACGCTGAGCGCTATTTCGCCTGCAAGGCTTCTTTCGGTGGTTATGCAGATTGCACTTGCCATGCTGTCATGCTCGGCCTGGCTGAGAAGGTCAGCCGCAATATAGTCCGCCCTTGCGCTCGAGTCCGCCAGGACCAGCACTTCACTCGGACCTGCGATCATATCTATCCCCACCTCGCCGGAAACGAGCTTTTTGGCGAGCGCAACGTAAATATTTCCCGGACCCACGATTACATCGACCGGGGTGATCGATTGCGTACCGTATGCAAGGGCGGCAATTCCCCAGGCGCTCCCGGCCCTGTAAATCCGGTTGACCCCCACCTCTCGGGCAGCGGCCAGAAGGTAAGGGTTTATGCTGCCGTCCTTTCGGGGGGGAGTAACCATGGCGATGTCAGACACCCCTGCAAGTCGAGCGGGTATTACATTCATCAGGACCGAGGAAATAAGGGGAGTTTCACCCCCCTGCCCGCCCGGGATATATACCCCGGCGNNGTTTGGTCATGAAATGAGAGTAGCGCATCTGCTGTTTATGAAAGTCCTCGATATTTTGGATCGCCGCCCGGATGATGGACAAAAAATCCGAATCCACCTCAGTGCATGCGTCATCGATCTCCGCGCCGGATACCTTCACCCGCCCTTCTTCCAACCCCGGAGCGTCAAATTGACGCGTATAGCGAAGCACTGCGGCGTCGCCTTCCGACTTGACCGCCCCGATTATCTCCAAAACTTTAGCTTCAAGCATCGGATCGGCCCCCGGCCTGCGCCCGGCGATTGCCGAAATCTTTCGTTCCGCCTCATCCGAGGGGTATTCAATTACGTCGATCACCTTTATTGTCCTTCAATAGCTATAACAAATGCATCCGGAAAACCGTTCGCCCTGAACCGTTCCAATTCCGCCTTGGCGACAACCAGGTCTTGATACGAACCGACCTGCACTCTATACCACAAACCGTTTCTTACTGGCTTGTCCGTAATCCTGATCTCAAGGTTTTGGCGAGCCATTTTCTCTTTGAGCCTGTAGGCATTGGCCTGATCGCGGAATGCCCCGATCTGAACGGCGAATTTGCCGTAGCGAAACGAGGGAACGGGGTCCACCTTCCAATAGGTGGCGTTGCCTACCACTTGCGCTGTCGCATACTGGACCGCCTCCACTCTCACCTTTGCAAGCCCCTTCCTTCGGCAACCCAGGTCCTCGGCCCCTTTGGCGGAAAGATCGATGATCCTTCCCGACACAAACGGCCCCCGGTCGTTAATCCTCAAAATTGTACATTTGCCGTTTTCGAGGTTCATCACCTTTACATAAGTTCCCAGGGGAAGTGTCTTGTGCGCGGCGGTATCCGCCCACATATTGTAGAGTTCTCCGCACGAGGTCGGCTTGCCGTTGAAATCGGGTCCATACCAGCTGGCCAGGCCATCTTCCACATAGCCCTCCGCACTGGGAAGAGGATAATACCAAACGCCGTTTATCCGGTATGGTTTTTGGGATTTCAGTCCGGGTGCGGGTGTAACCCCCGGCGAGGGAGGGGCATAATTTTGGGAACAAGCGGACAGAAGAAAGGCAAAAGTAAAAAGTAAAAAGTAAAAAGTAAGGCGGTGGGACCGCCGGCCGGGTTCGCCGCTGCCTTCGGCGGCGGCAAGGCAAAAAACAAAAGCAGAAGATCGGCGAGAGCAAAAAGGCGAAAGGCGAAAGGGAAAGAGAACCCTATCTTTTCTACGATTTTGGTTTTTCACTTTTTTAATTTTGCCTTTTTACTTTTGCCTTTCTTTTCACAGCTCGCCGTTTTTCTCCATCTTGGCGAGATCCTCAAAGCGGATATCTATGCCGAGGATTCCCGCAATCTCCTCGGTTGCATCTCTGATAGGGGCTGAAACCGTTATGCAGAGCGCCCCCGTGTAGCGTGAAGAGTAAAAGTCGGTTACATGCACCTTTCCGTCCTTCATGGGCTCTATAAACCAGGGCCGATCGGAAAGCTCTTCTCCCACCCTGGCGCTTTCGTACTTCGATTTATCCACTATGTGCGTGATGTTGCGGGTGATCTTGCGCCCCTGCCTGTCGGTCACATATATATACTGAATGAAGGGATTGAGTTCCAGAAGAGTTTGAAGCAAAGGCTCCTGGCGTTCCGGGTCCAGGCTTCTTATCATCTCGCTTTCGACGACCTCTTCAACCAGGTGGGCGGCAAGAGCATAAGCGCGCTGCTTAAGCTGGTCGAATTCAGAGATGAAGAACTCGGGCAGGTACCGCCTTGACCAACGCTCCAGTTCATCATTGGATATGGAAGTATTGCGCCCCTGTTCGTACTCGTTCATCACCCGCTTATAGATCTTGAGGACCCCGGGGTGCCTCTTGTCCAGCCGGCGATCACCTTCGAGATTCAAACGCTTGTTGGCCCAATAGGCTATGGCGGCAACACCCGATTTGTCCGTAATGGTGATGCCGATCGGTCTTTTCAACAATTTCATTGTATCGAATATATTGTAGATCTCTTCGTTTTTTACAAGCCCGTCGGCATGTATGCCGGCCCTTGTGGCATTGAACTCCTCACCGGCAAACGGGTAATTCGAAGGTACAGTGTAGCCGAGTTCGGACTGAAAATATTGAACGATATCGGTAATTGCGGTTGTATCCGCTCCGTTGGAGCCGCCTCTTAGCCCAATGTATTCGAAAATGAGTCCTTCGATAGGGGCATTGCCCGTGCGTTCGCCAAAACCGAGCAGGGTGCCGTTGGCTCCGCCGCATCCATAGAGCCAGGCGGTTGCAGCATTTACCATTACCTTGTGGAAATCATTGTGGCCATGCCACTCAAGGAGGCGGCCCGGGACTCCCGCTTCATCAATGAACGCCCTCACCAGTTTCGGGACGCTCCTGGGCAGGGCCGCTCCCGGGTAAGTTACGCCGAAGCCGAGTGTATCGCAGAGCCTAATCTTGATGTCTATGCCGCTTTCTTCCCTTAGCCGCATCAGTTCAATCGCGAAGGGGATACAGAAGCCTCCAATATCGGCTCGCGTTACGTCCTCGAAATGACACCTCGGAATAATACCTTTTTCCAACGCGGCCCGGACAATCTTCAGATATTTTTCCATGGCCGCCTTGCGATTAACATTGAGCTTGAGAAAAATATGATAATCGGAGACTGAAGTCAGGATTCCGGTCTCTTTCAAACCACGCTCGACCACCAGGTCCAGGTCATCGGCAACAGCCCGTATCCATCCGGTTATCTGCGGATATTCATACCCTTTGGCAAGACAGGCGTCCAACGCCTGCCGGTCTTTGTCCGTGTAGAGGAAAAATTCGGACTGGCGAATTACCCCGTTTGGACCGGAAAGGCGATGAAGCATCTCGAATATCACTTCGATCTGCCTGACCGTATAGGGGGGCCGGGCCTGCTGGCCGTCACGAAAGGTCGTATCGGTTATGAATATATCTTCGGCCGGATCGATGGGTAGCAGTTTGTGGTCGAAATCGATTCGAGGCACTTCGTCATAAGGAAAGACATCCCGCATCAGGTTTGGTTCGTCCAAATCCTGAACATTGTGCCGCTGCTTTTCATGGTCAAGCACCCGCTTTTTTGGGTTCCAACGAGCCATTGTATTAATTCCTATTGTTTCCGTTCACCTTCAACCTTGAGACACAGTTCCAGAAGCTGATTGACATCTGCTTCAGAAGGCGCACTGGTCATCAGGCAGGTTGCCTTCTGTGTTTTAGGAAATGCGATCACCTCGCGTATCGAATTGGATCCGCAAAGAAGCATTACCAGCCGGTCAAGTCCAAAGGCAACTCCGCCGTGAGGAGGAGCGCCGAACTGAAGCGCTTCGAGCAAAAACCCGAATTTTTCCTGCGCCTGCTCAGCCGTAATCCCCAACGCGTCAAAGACCCGCTTCTGGACCTCCTGCTGGTGGATACGAATACTTCCGCCGCCAATCTCAATGCCGTTGAGCACGAGGTCGTACGCCCTGCTCCTCACCTGTTCGGGATGGGTTTCGAGCAGCCCTATATCTGATTCCGCAGGGGCGGTAAAGGGATGATGGACTGAAGTGTACCTTTTCTCTTCGTGGTCCCATTGTACGAGCGGAAAATCCGTAATCCAGATAAAATTGAATTCGTTCGGATCTATCAGCCCCAACTGCCGGCCCAGACGAACACGAAGGTTTCCAAGACTATCGTTTACGATCTTGGGCTGATCGGCCACAAAGAATATGATGTCTCCAGTTTCAATCCCGAGGCGCTTCTCCAGCCCCTGTTGAATGTCGGGCGACAGGAACTTGGCTATCGGCGACTGCCAGCCATCAGGCTGTATCTTGATCCACGCCATGCCCTGCGCTCCAAAGATTTTAACAAATTCGATCAGATCATCCAGCTCTTTTCTTGAAAGGTCCTTGCCGCCGGGAACGCGAAGCGCCTTGACTATCCCGCTGCGCTCAACGGCCTGGCGAAAAACCCGGAACTCGGATTGGGCTACGATTCCGGTCACATCAGTGAGCTCAAGACCAAATCGCATGTCGGGCCGGTCGGTCCCGTAGCGGTCCATGGCTTCGCTGTAGGTCATACGAGCAAAGGGAATGCTCGGGGAAAGACCCTTCATCTCGTGAAAAATCAGGTCAATCCAGCCCTCGATAAGCTCGAAAATGTCTTCTTCACGGATAAACGACATTTCAATGTCGAGCTGAGTGAACTCAGGCTGCCTGTCTGCCCGCAAGTCTTCATCCCGGAAGCACTTCACGATCTGATAGTACCTTTCGAACCCGGAAATCATGAGAAGCTGCTTGAAAAGCTGGGGCGACTGGGGCAAAGCAAAAAATTTACCGGCATTTACCCGGCTGGGCACCAGGTAGTCGCGGGCCCCTTCGGGCGTGCTGCGGGTGAGCACCGGGGTCTCAACGTCGATGAAGCCCCTTTCGTTGAAGTAGCCACGCGTCAACTGGGCGACCTTGTGCCTTAGAAACAGGTTTTTGAAGAGCTTCGGGCGGCGCAAATCAAGATATCTGTATTTGAGGCGTATGTTCTCGCTTGCTTCAACATCGTCATCAACTTGAAAAGGAGGAGTTTTAGAGCTGTTGAGTACCCGCAGCTCGGTTGCCGCAACTTCGATTTCTCCGGTAGGCAGCTTCGAGTTGGCCATTCCCTCGGGACGAAATCGCGTTACGCCTTTGGCCGCTATGACGTACTCGCTGCGCAGAATGCCTGCGCGTTCATGTGCCTGCCCGCTGATCTGCGGGTCAAAGACAACCTGTGTGATTCCCTCCCGGTCCCTTAAATCAACGAATATCAGGCCGCCATGGTCGCGCCTCTTCTGCACCCATCCCATCAGTACGGCTTCCCGGCCGACGTCTTCAGCCCTGAGGCCGTTACAATCATCAGTCCTTCGCAATTCTCCCAACTGGTCGAGAGCTACCGGACCTTCCTGCCCCTCAGTTGATTCACTATCCATAGTAGGTTCAAACAAATTCACGGGGATTTCCTCCGGGGCGGTGGGACCGCCTGCCAAATTGGCCGCTGCCTTCGGCAGCGGCAAAAGGCGGTTTCACAATCTGCAATCTACAATCTACAATCTGCAATTCTGTGTCCGCCGCCGCCTTCGGTGGCGGCAATAAACGTTTAGATTGCTCCCGAAGCTATCCGGAGCATTGACTCGACAACATCGTCAAGGGATAATACCATTTGAGTTTTGGCCTGCATATCACGCAACTGGATTTGGCGCCCCATCAACTCCTCTTCGCCAAGGATCAGCACGTATCCGGCCCCTGATTTACCGGCTCGGCGCATTTGGCTTTTGAGACTGCGCCCCTCATAATCCATTTCGGCTTCGAGACCACGCCCGCGTAACTGCTGCACTAGTAGAAAGGCTCTCTGTCGAGGCAACTCACCCAGGCCGGCGATAAAAATACCGGGGGCCCGCTCCATATCTTGCTGCTCCTGCTGAAGCAGCATTATAAGCCGCTCCATGCCAATCGCAAACCCGATCGCCGCAACATCGGGGCCCCCCAGATCGCGAACCAGGCCATTATAGCGCCCGCCCCCGCCAATTGCGTTTTGAGACCCGAGACGGTCCGAAATCACCTCAAAAGTCGTACGCATGTAATAATCAAGCCCGCGAACGATTCGGGGATTTACCGCGTAGCGCGTTCCGAGTTTCTCCAGGTAATCCTTTACCGCGTCAAAGTGTGCACGGCAATCTTCACAGACGTAATCGATCAGCATGGGAGCGCTTTCGAGCAGGGCCTGACATTTCTCGACCTTGCAGTCGAAGACGCGAAGCGGATTGGTTTCCCGGCGGCGCATGCAGTCCTGGCAGAACTCGTCCCCTTTCGCCGCCAGAAAATCCTTCAAGGTTTCCCTGTAAGCCTGCCGGCACTGCGGACAACCCAGCGTGTTGATGTTCAAAACGATCCCGGAAATGCCGACCCCCTCAATCAGCAGGCTCAGCATGTGCATCATCTCGGCATCGATCATAGGACTGTCCGTGCCGAAAACCTCGGCATCGATCTGGTGAAATTGCCGGTATCGACCCTTTTGAGGACGCTCATGCCGGAACATCGGACCGATCTGATAGAGCTTCAGGATGGCAGAATCGGTCTGGAGGCCATGCTGCACATACGACCTGACGATCGAGGCCGTAGCCTCCGGCCGCAGGGCCAGCATGTCACCGTTTCGATCCTGGAAGGCGTACATCTCTTTTTCGACTATATCAGTGCTCTGCCCAATGCTGCGCGCGAAAAGTTCCAGCTTCTCTGCGACAGGAGTCCTGATCTCGCGGTACCCGAACCTTTCGAGCACCTCACGGGCCTTGTTTTCAACCCTCTGCCACCAGCGGACCTGATCGGGCAGAATATCATTCATGCCTCTAACGGCTTGAATACTTTGCATCTTTTTCCCCAGAAACGATCAAAATTTCAGTACAATCGAATACTTCTAAAGAAGCGGCAAATAAAAGTCAAGAGAAACCCTCTGCGTGAGATCAACTGCATTTTTGGACACCAAGAGACCTGAGCCCATGGTGCGGCCAGGGCCGCAACCAAAAGACTCAACGCGATATTCACCACCGGCCAAAAAGCTCTCCCTGGGCAGGCTGCGAAAATTAGACAGGATTAACAGAGCCTGCCCCGAACTCGATCCGGGGATTAAAAATAATGAAAAAAATATTTCATTGTGCGGTCTACATCCCTTTGCTCTTCGGATGTGGTTAGAATTACGATCCGGCTTCTTGGTTGCAGTTCCTCAGGGAAAGCAGGGTATCCTCTGCAGAGAGCGGTTCGCCTCAAATTGCGTTTGCCAATTTATTTTAAGCTCCTGGCGCCGGTTTCCGAATAATAGATTAACTCTACTGACTGTCAGTGCTTCACTTATGTCGGATATAGGATTGTCGCGTTTAAGCGGTTTCTTCCGGGGCAGGGCAATAATGCGTACGGACTTCATCAACGGTTTGGGATAGAGCCGGAAAATGTTTATTGATACAGGTTATCATGGCTGACCTTCTGCTTAGCGAACCAGAGATATTTGCTGCTCTCCAACTGCTCTTGGCGTCGGAAGAGCAACATTGCATCGAAGTTTTGGATTCGATGCAGGAATCGGAGATCAAGAAAGCTTATCGTAAGAAGGCCCTGCTGACGCATCCGGACAGGTTCGCAACTCGGAGCACTGAGTACCAGAAACTTTGTTCGCAGCAATTTATTGAGGTCAACAATGCGTATGAAACCCTGATCACCTACCTTAGAGCCAAATCGAGAGGATTCAATTTCACACGAGATACCGCTGAAAAAAACTGGTCCTCAAACGTGTGCAATAAACACCCAAGGCAGCCTTACAGCTCGGAAGATCGCTTCGAGCGGTCGCACCACAATTTCACGCGAACCTTTTGGCAGAAGGATGTGCCCCGACGCGGGCTGCGATTTGGGGAGTTTCTCTATTATTCCGGAATGATCGACTGGAGGGTGCTGACAAAGGCCCTGGAATGGCAGAGCAAGCATCGCCCCCGATTAGGTGAGATAGCCCAAAAATGGCGCTGGGTGGATGAACCACAGATTACCCGTCTCATTAAGAATGGGCAGGGAAAACTCATCGGGGAGCTGATGTTGATCCATAATTTGATAAACCCCTTTCAGCTCAAGGTCTTGCTGCGGCAGCAAGACAAGATTAAAAAACCGATCGGGCAATATTTCGTCCAGCAAAGACTAATGACGGAAGGCGAGATCCAACGCATTCTGTACCGCCTTCGGAAGCACAATCTCGAGTTCCGCGCAGTTTGACAGTTCAGGGACGGAAAACTCAGCGAGCGACGTTTGTATTTGCAGCGTTCGACCTGCATGGGGAAGTGCGCTATTTTGTCGAACTCCTTCTTAGAGGCGGGCGAATGTTGCGGCAGGATTGGGCTGGGGCCTTGCGGGATTACCGCGACCAACACACGTCCCTTGAACTGCAAACGCAAGTCGGAGGACGGATATTCTGATCCGGACGAATCTCTTTATCCGTGATCATCCGTGAAATCCGTGGTTCGTGGTTGATCAGTTCGAACTGCTCACGACCATCGCCTCCATGTTTTCCTTCCTGTTGAACTCGTCGGCAAACATTATTGCGGCGTCACGGGAGGGAAAAGATCCAAGAAGGATGCGGTTCCATTTGGCGGCCCCGAGGTCGAGCGATTCAATACGGGGCGAATAGCCTTTGGCCTTCAGTTTATCCAGCAGGGCCTGCGTATCGGGTTCTTTCAGCGAGGCCACGAGCAGCATATACTGCCCGGTCCCACTTCCCGCCGCCTGGAGCTTTTCCGGTTGGGGTGCGGATGTCTTTTCGGCCGGCCGGCTCACTGCCGCTGCGCGTCTTACGGGTTCCCTTGCCGGCTCTGCGGCAGGGACCGCAGCGGCGGGTTCGATCGCTTTGGGCGCCGCCGCTATGGGCGTGCCGCCTTTATGCGTTAAATCTTCATAATAGTTGAGCGATTCGAGCATCTTCCGTGGGTCTTCCCAGGTTGCCGCAGCCCGGGGGGCAGGCCGGCCGGTTTGTTTCTCAAGTCCCAAAAATTGCAGGACCAGGCCCCTTATGGAAAAATCATCGGCACTTACCAGGGGAACTCCCCTGCCCACAAAAACACCCAGGGTGAACATGAAACAAAGTGACAAAACTAAGCTCAACGTGCCCAATACCAGCTTTTTTCCGCTCAGGTCCAAACGATAACCTCTGCCCTCCCGATAAGAGCGGGGCTGTTCGTCCCGGTCATTGTTGACGACGACAAGCTTCGGGCGAATCATTTTGAAAACCTCTTTACATTTTTTGTGGCGCCGTGACTCCGAGAAGCTCCAGAGCGTTTCCAATAACTTCTTTTATCGTCCAGGCCAGGCAGAGCCTGGCTTGGGTCAGTTCGGCATCCTCAGTCAGGATGCGGTTATCATGGTAGTAGCTGTGAAAAAGAGACACCAATTGGTGCAGGTAATATGGAATATAATGCGGCTCGAGGGATCTCACACATTCGCAAACCATTTCAGGAAATTCCCCGACCTGTTTGATTAAATCAAGTTCCTGCCGAAGATTCAAGAGGCGAAACGCCTCATCATTTACCGACCCGGGGTCGAATTCAACCCCACGGTCCCGTGCCACTTCAAACACGCTGCAAAGCCGCGCGTGGGCATATTGCACATAAAAGACCGGATTGTCATTGCTCCGGGCCTTTGCCACCTCCAGGTCGAAGTCCAGCGGGCTATCCGTGCGGCGGGTGAGAAAAATAAAACGGGTTGCGTCTTTTCCGACCTCATCGATAACTTCCCGCAAGGTGACGAACTCCCCTCCCCGGGTGCTCATTGCCACCGGCGCTCCCCCGCGCAACAGGTTTACCAGTTGAACAAGAACGATTCGCAGGTCGTCCCGGGTGCGCCCCATCGCCTGCACACCGGCCAGCATCCTCTCCACATATCCGTGGTGATCGGCGCCCCATATATCTACTACCGATTCGAAACCCCGTTCGAATTTATCCCTGTGGTACGCAAGGTCTGCGGCAAAATATGTGCTCGCGCCGTTTGCCCGCACTACAACACGGTCTTTTTCGTCGCCGAATGCGGTACTTTTGAACCAGACCGCCCCTTCGCTCTCATAGATAAAGCCGCGCTCTCTAAAGTACTCTATGGTCTTTGCGATGGAATCAATCTTGTGGAGATCCCGTTCGCTGAACCAGTTGTCGAAATGGACGCCAAAAATGTCCAGATCTTCTTTAATTCCATCGAGGATGCGCTCGGCGGCGTAATCGGTAAAAACCGGCAGCGCCTCTTCCAAAGGGGTCTTGCGGAAGCTGTCCCCATGAGACCGCTTGAAGTCTTTTGCAAGATCGAGCATGTATTCGCCCCGATAGTGGTTATCGGGAAATTCGAGACCTTCGCCAAGTTCCTGTCGGTAGCGAAAATAAAGACTGCGCCCAAGAGTATCCATCTGGTTTCCAGCGTCATTAATATAATACTCGCGCTGGACCTGGAAACCGCGAGCCGCGAGAATGTTTGCCAGCACATCGCCAATGGCTGCCCCACGGCCGTGCCCGATGTGAAGCGGACCCGTCGGGTTAGCGCTCACAAACTCCACCTGGACCTTCGGTCCTCTTTGAATCTCCAGCCTTCCGTATTTTTTGGCATTGTCCAGGACCTCACGTATAATTCCATACCACGCCGCCGGTTTTATGAAAAAATTAATGAAGCCCGGCCCGGCTATTTCTACTTTTTCGAGTATGGAATCCGAATCATTGAGGTTGGCGACAATCTCCGAAGCGATCTGCCTGGGATTTCTCTTAAGATGCCTGGTCAAACCGAGTGCGATATTCGAAGCGTAATCCCCATGATCGGAGATCCTGGGTATATCGAGTTCTATGCTTAGTTCCGCCTTCAGATCCTTATACCCCGCGACAGAGTGAAGAGACTCGGCTATCATGGATTCGAGGCGGTTGCGTACATTGCCCATGCCGTTTGAAAATCCTTCCCGGACTGGATTTGAATCACGCATATATATCACCACCGGCATTGTTTTCAAAACTATCTTTGACCCGTCGTGGCGGTGGGACCGCCGGCCAGGTTTGCCGCCGCCTTCATCGGCGGCAAGAAAGATCGCCACTGCCCATCCCTGCCCCCCTTTGGAAACGGGGGGCGACATGTGAACCAGAGGCTTTGTGACGCAGTTTCTTCCGCCGGAATGACGAATGGGTCTTTTGGGTTGCCGCAGGGAGTGTCAACCAGGGAGCCTGGTTTCGAGGGCCATAGCGATTTTTTTCTTTAGTTCGGTCAAATCAAAGCTTTTCACAACATAGAAATCGGCGGCAATAGATTTCATGTCTTCTTTGAAGGTGTCGTATGCGGTGGAAAGTATGACGGGCAGGTCATAAAAGTGGTTTCGGATGTCCTGGAGGATGTCCAGACCATTATAGTCTACCATCTTTATGTCCAGGACGACCAAATCCGGCTTTTCCTCCTCGATTTTCTCCAAAAGCTTGAACCCATTCTCGGCCGTAATAACTTCATATCCGGCTTCCTTGAGTTCCTCCGAATATAAAAGCCTGATGTGTTCCTCATCATCGACAACAAGGATCTTCGGCATAACTCAGCCCCCTTCTCCCTTAGTCCATACCTTTAAAATATAAGGTTTATTTTCTTCGAAAATCATGCACTCATTTTCGATGTAATCCTCAGCCTGCTGCAAAGACATCCTCTCGGTTTTCTTAACATAGGAAAGGACCTTGCCCAGGTAAAGCGGGAGCAGTCCATCCAGTAAGTTTTTCCTTTCCGCCGGTGACATCCATCTGTAGGCAACCGCTGAGTCGAATAGAATAGTCATCCAGGTCTGTGTCGGGAATGAAAAATGTTGAAGCCCGATCGACCTTATTTCCTGGAGCTTTGGAACCACCATAGGACCGTAGACCTGTTCCCACAGTCCGTAATAATTGTCGAAACCTTCGATAAACATCTCATGGAGGCGCTTAGTGTTCATGTCCACCGGAAGAGGCGTTTCAACTTCCTGGAGGTCAGTGCCAAAAAGCGCAGTCGGTTTGCTCCATTTTACCTGTTTCCAAAAATCCTGGTAGACCTGCATCAGATCGAAAATCGTGCCCACTACTTCATGGAAAAACACCGGCAGATGCAGGTAGCTGTCCTTGAGCCGATGCACTTTTGGAGATCCCATAATGGCCTGAACGACAGGAAGCCGGGAGGCCAGCGCCACATTGGCCATCCAAATATCCGCCCCGTAATTATCGAGCATTTCGCTCCAAAAGGGCGGATTAAGGTAGGAGTCAAGGAGCTTTGGACTGAAGCCGTAGACCCCCACGTTGCATTGCCGCACCCGCCGGCCGTAGAGACAGCGGAACAGCGGATAGATTATGGAACTGGTGAGTGTGGCTTCATATTTATGGCGCACATAGAGCGGGCATACAAACCCCGCCCCCTTGAGTATCGGTGTCCCAAGGTTTCGAATCCAGACAGGCGAAATATTCTTTATGTCGGCTTCAAGGATTATCAGGGCCTTGGGGTCGAGCTGACGTGCTCTTTGGAAAAAGTTGACGATGTTTCTGCCTTTTCCGCCAACTCCGGGCTCAGTGGAAATGTAGAGCCTCGGCGTTGTTCCAGGAGCGGCGAAGAAAGCTTCCCGCGTGCCGTCCGAGGAGTGATTATCGCAATCGATGATCACGCATCGCATACCGGGGAAGTACTCGCTCAGGCCTTTGTCCACCCTTGCGGTGGTAACCGCAATACTTTCCACTTCATTTGCCGTAGGTATTCCCACGACTATGTCCGCCCCGGTAATTTGTCCGGGATTTTCCTCGTAAAACGCCATTGTTTCACTCCAGCTCTATTTGCGGGGAGGTGCGCCGCTGCCCTTTAAATATTTGAAAACATCAGCATCGGTACTTAGCAAGAATGAGCTGTTATTGCTGAAATTGCGATACAATTCCAAAGTCTTGTACAAAGAGAAAAATTCAGGGTCCTTGCCGAAAGCATCCGCATAAATCCTGGTTGCTTCAGCATCGGCTTTGCCGCGTGTTTCCTGGGATTTCTTGTACGCCTCGGAGGTCAGCTTGGCCATTTCCCGGTCCATCTGGCCCAGAATCGCAGCCCGTTCGCCTTCGCCTTCAGACCGGTACTGGGCAGCGATGCGCTTGCGTTCGGAAATCATCCGGTCGAAAACCGTCTTTAGGACGGAGTCAACATAGTTGATGCGCTTAATTCGAATATCGAGCAGTTCCATTCCGAATTCAGGAATGAGCTTCGAGGCGTCGGCTACCATCTCCCGCGTGATTTTTTCACGGCCCTTCACCAGATGATCCGACGACTCGGTTGCTTCAAACCCCGATTTCATCGTCTCGGATTCGGGAAGTCCAGCCTCACCGCGCTTCACTTTTGCCTCTTCCCAACCTTCGCTTCGAACCAGTTCCACCAGATCATTTTCGGAAACATGATCGCGGACCACCGAGTCAATTATCCCATCAAGGCGGCCCTGCGCGCTCGACATCGATCCGACCCGCTTAAGAAAAAGCAGCGGGTCCTTTATTCGCCAGCGGGCGGTTGTATCCACCCAGATGAACTTTTTGTCCCTGGTTGGAACCTGATCGGGACGTCCATCCCATTTCATTATGCGCTTTTCGAAAAAGTTAGCCGCCTGCCAGGGGAACTTGAAATGGAGTCCAGCCTCAGTGATCGAAGCCCCGACAGGGGCGCCGAACTGAGTTATTACCACCTGCTCGGTCTCGCCCACCACGAAAAAGGAAGATATGGCGATTATAGCCAGAACGACTATCACCGCTATGCCTATTTTGGCCTCACGGGGGATCATATATTATATCCTTATCTTCGCCTCGAAAGATCACTGCCCTTTGGGCTGCGCCTGCGGGCTTTGAATATTTGCACTTTGCGCCTTGAGTTTGTTCAGATCGAGCAGGGGCAGTATGCCTTTCTGCGCCTCGTCAACCACAACCAGATTGCCGGTCTTTCCCATCAGGGCTTCGAATGAATCGAGATACATTCTTCGGCGGGTTATGTCCGGAGCTTTCTGATACTCGGCAAGAATTTCGAGAAAACGCTTAGCTTCGCCTTCGCTGCGGTTCACGCGCTCCAAAGCATAGCCCTCGGCCTGGGTTACCGTTTGCCGGGCTTCGCCGACTGCCCTGGGAATTTTCTCGTTATAAGACCGCTGCGCCTCGTTTATCATTCGCTCCTTTTCCTGCCCGGCTTCGCTTACCTCATTGAATGAGGCCATCACAGGATTGGGAACATTTGCGGTCTGGAGCTTTACAGCCACGATCTCGAGGCCGGTCTCGTAGCGATCCATGATTTCCTGGATTTCCTTCCTGCACTGACTGGCTATAGATTCGCGGCCAACCGTAATTACTTCGTCCGAATAGCGGTTTCCAACAATCCGGCGCATTACGGATTCGGAGATATCATCGAGAGTGCGCAAAACCCCGTTTACCCTGAAAAGATACTCGACGGGGTCTTTTATTTTGTATTGAACCGCCCACTGGAGGTTTACAACGTTGAGATCCCCGCTGAGCATGAGCGACTCTTCCTCGAACCCCTTCTCAACGAATTGGGAGCGAACATCCGGTTTTTGTGTGCGGTAGCCGTATTCCTGCTGATCAACTCGCCCGGTAACCACCTTGCTCACCACATCAACGCCAAACGGGATTTTGAAATGGAGCCCTGCGTCAGCCGTGCCCACATATTTGCCAAACCGTTGGATGACGGCGGTCTCCTGGGGTTCGACCTTATAGAACGAAGTGCCCACTACGATCACGAGAGCTACGATCACAGCAACAATAAGGATCAAACGGCGGGAAGATGAAGTCGAAGACTTGAATCGTTCCGCCAATCGCCTCAAAACCTCCTCAAAATCCTGGGGCGGCCCCCCTCCTGGCGCCCGTCTTCCGGGCGGCATTTCCCAAGCCATAAAATTTCTCCATTAGAAAGCCCGAGCGGCTTTCGCGAAAAGGTTATCGCTGCGAGTCCTTTTATTGAGCGACAATGATTTCATTATCAGGACAGGCGGCGCGCATTTGGGTTCATAAATCAGTTTTTCCGGACCTATTTAATGATGAACGTAGGGCAATCTACTGGGATTGCCCTGTAAAGTCAAGTATTTCACAGGGCGCGGCAGATCTGTCCAGGCGAAGTCATAACTCGTTTCCATTCGGCAAGGGTCCTTTTCCGCTCTGGCGGCGTCAATCTTCGGGTTTGCTTGTGCGGCGTACCCATGTACGCCTCCGTGCAAGCCCTCGATTTCCTGGCCAGAACAAAAAATGCCTCCTTTCCGAATCGGAAACTGTTAGTGTCACATCCGGAGTTTCCGGATGGACACTAACTCGCTATTGACGCTTTAGAGTTAACTCTTCACTATTTTTAATGCCCGAGAAGTGTGCTATTAGGGAGTTGAATCCGGAACCATCTATTGCTTTGATCTCTTCAGAATGGGGCAAGGCCGCGGTTTTTGCCTTTGGGCAACCGAGGAAGGAAGCTGAGGGGCAGGTGTCAAATTTTCAGCAATCTCTGCAATACCTTTACGGACTTCAGAAGCTCGGAATCAAGTTCGGTCTCAACTGCACGGAAAACCTCCTTGCGCGGGTAGGCAATCCGCACCGCAAGGTTCGCTTCATTCACATAGCAGGGACAAACGGCAAGGGATCCACGGCTGCTATCCTGTCCCGTATTCTTTGCCAACATGGTGTCAGGGTCGGCCTTTATACTTCACCCCACCTCGTGCGCTTCACAGAACGTTTTCGCTTCAATGACGAAGAAGTCACGGCAGAGAGGATACTCCAGGTCTTCGAAAAGATCCGGGCGACCCTTGATGAGAGCAACCCCCCTACTTTTTTTGAAATGGTAACCGCGATGGCATTCCTTTATTTTGCTGAGGAGGAAGCTGACTTTGTCATCGCTGAAACCGGACTGGGAGGCCGGCTTGATGCAACAAACGTCATTGTGCCCGAGGTCTGTGTCATCACAAACATTGGTTTCGATCACCAGGATTTCCTCGGATCGACTCTGTCGTCCATAGCCCGCGAAAAGGCTGGAATAATCAAGAAGGGGATCCCGGTGGTAACGGGGGTGCTTCAGCCCCTGGCGCAGAGCGTGCTAAAGACTGTATGCATGAATAAAGACGCACCCCTGTACAGGTTCAAGTCCGATTTCAGTGTGAGGCGCAATTCCAAAGGATTCTTTCATTACCGAGGACTGAATCTGCAGTTGCCATCCCTTACTCTCAATCTGAGGGGACCGCACCAGGTAAGCAACGCTGCACTGGCCCTTGCGGCCATGGAGGTCCTCGAACAAAAAGGATTGATTACACTTTGGCCAAAGTTGATCGAGCGTGCGATGAGCGAGGTTAAATGGCCGGCCCGGCTGGAAGTGCTCCAGACTAACCCGCTTATCGTGCTGGACGGAGCGCACAACCCGCAGGGCGCAGAATCCCTTCGTGAGGCTCTCAAAGAGAGTTTCACCTACAAAAAGCTTCACTTGGTTATGGGAATAATGGCAGATAAAGACATTTTGGGGATCCTCAGACGTTTGCTTCCTATGGCTGAAACAGCCATCTTTACCCGGCCCCTGTATGCCAGGGCCGCCAATCCCGATGACATTCGCAGGATGGCCAGACCATACATACAAAAATATTACGTAATCCCCGATCCGGCCTCCGCTATTCAGGAAGCAAAGAATTTGGCAGGTCCGGATGATCTTATCTGTATTACCGGCTCGCTTTATTTTGCCGGTGAGGTAAAACAGATTTTCGGAGAACCTTCTCTGTGAAGCAAATCTCAATAAGGCACATATTCTCGAGAGCTTGCCTGATTCTTTATTGTCTGGGCCTGAGTGCGTTCTCTGTGGCTTATGCCCTGGCGGAAACCCCGGCGCCGGTTACAGGCTCGGCAAAGCTTGCCGAAAACAGCCCGCTCCCATGGACAATTCAGGCCGACAAGCTGATGTATGACCAGGAGAAGCAGCTCTATGAAGCTGAGGGAAATGTCAAGATAAGCGCCAAGGACAGACTGATAGAGGCGGATTATGCATCCGTAAACAACCAAACCCGCCAGGCCGACCTCAGCGGTAAAGTTACAGTTGCGTACGGCAGAAACTGGGTCAAAGGCGAACACGTAATCTGGAACCTGGATAAAGAGACCGGGTGGCTGGATTCCGGAGTCCTTTTTTTTGCCGAAAATAATTTCTTCATTCAGGGAAAAGAGATAACTAAAACCAGCGCCACCGAATATGAACTCAAAGAAGGGTTCCTCACCAGTTGCAATCCGGCCGAACCTGACTGGAAAATTCAGTTCAACGACATGAAAGTTACAGTTGGAGGGACTGCCTGGACGCGGGACGTTTCTTTATGGGCCAGGGACTGGCCGGTCGTTTATTGGCCTTTGCTGGGAGTGCCGGTTGAGACACAGCGCCAGTCGGGGTTTTTACTACCAATTGAGGGCCACAGCACCCTAAACGGATATCAAATCGAAATCCCTTACTACTGGGCTTTTCGGCCGGACATGGATGCCACCTTTTATGCAGAATACATGTCAAACCGAGGGCTTATGGGGGGAGCCGAATACCGCATAGACAATCAGCAATGGGGCAAGGGTATCTGGGCGATCAATTACCTGGACGACCAGGTGAGCAAAACGTTTTTATTCAACCAGGGATTCCCTTTCCAGACGCAAGACCGGTATTGGTTGCGCGGCAAACAGGATATCGCACTTCCCTGGAACATAGAGGCGAAAATTGATTTGGATTACGTCAGCGACCCTAATTTTCTCCAGGAATTCGCACTCGGATCGCCTTCTTTATATCGCAGCAGTAACATGTTTCTGGGCAATTTCGGCCGCGGCCTTCTCTACGATCCGACTTCACTGGTGCGGGAATCCGATGTATATCTGGAGAAGAGGGGCGATTCGGAACTCTTGAGTATGGACTTTCGATATTGGGAAAACTTCGAGACCGGCTTTAAGGATCAAACCACACAGATGCTGCCCTCTTTTTCCTATGACGTAATTCCAAAAAGGATCGACGACACGGCCTTCTATTGGGGTCTTGAAAGTTCAGCGGTAAACTATTGGAAGGTGGAGGGCGATACGGAGCAGCGACTGGACGCCTATCCGCGAGCCTACTACCCTCTGCACTTCGGCAACTATCTCGATGTCGAGTCTTCCGTGGGTCTTCGCGCCGACGCATATTCGGTCCAATGGGCGACAACAAACGGCAACGACAATTTAGTCGAACGGGCCATACCAGACACCCAAGTGGAGATGAGCACCCGCCTTAACAGGGAATTCAACGTGGATTTCTGGAACCTTGTAGCATTGCAGAATGCCATCCGGCCCGAAATTTCATACGAATACGCTACCCAGACCGCAAGCGGCCCTGTTGCCCAAATTGACCAGCTTGACGCCAACCAGTCCAGAAACGGCATCCGCTACGGCTTCTCGACCTTCTTTACCGGAAAGGAACTGTTGCCGAGCCCAAGTGGAGAGTCCTCCCCAACATATATAGAATTAGCCCGATTTCGCGTCTTTCAATTCTTCAATGTGCAAGCGCCTCCGATAGAGGACCCAATGTTCGACACCGACAATATTATGAAGCAGGGATTTTCGCCCATAGGCTTCAGGTTGGATGTTAAGCCAAGAAAATACGTCACCGTCTCTTATGACCTGGATTTGGACCTTTCAACAGCCGGACAGCAACGCGCGCAGGATTTTTCGTTGACCTACGACAGCACTGTGGGTCATATCGTGACTGTTACTTACGCGCAGGTTCCCAACCTCGCGGTCAATGAAATAACAGTCGCCACTTATCTTAAAACGTATAAGGATTTCTACATCAACACCTACCATGATTACGCTCTGGACGCTGGACTTATGTTCACGCAAGGCTACGGTGTGAGGTACATCCGGGGCTGCTGGGGAGTGGGCCTCGGATATGAACGTACGGGCGGCGATAACAGGGTTGCGTTAACACTGGATCTGATGGGAATCGGCAGTATTGGCTCTTCATCGGCCTTTTTCGGCAAGCCGTTCTTTGGCGAGGTCCTTCCCGGGTATCAGCATCCTGAGAGCTGGATTTCATCCAGGTAGCCCCAAGGGATAAACGTTTTTTATTTGACAATGCATGCTCGTAATTGTATTGTTCACGGCTTAGGTTAATTTCTAGATTCTGGAGACCCACCTTATGAAAACGCAAAGCGCAAAGTTCGAAGCGCAAAAGCGCAAATGGATTGTGGTTGATGCGGAAAACCAGGTCCTGGGGCGCCTTGCGAGTCAGATTGCCCTCCGCATCCGCGGCAAACACTTGCCCATTTTTACTCCACATGTGGACCTGGGTGACTTCGTAGTGGTCGTCAATGCCGGCAAGGTCAAGCTTACCGGCGATAAATGGAACCAGAAGACCTACTACCGCTACAGCGGCTATATGGGGGGAATGAAATCAACGACCGCCCGCAAGCTTAACCAGGAACACCCGGAGCGAATGATCCGGCTTGCTGTCTGGGGAATGTTGCCCAAAAACCGGCTTGGCCGCAAACTTATAAAGAAGCTCAAGGTTTACACCGGCCCGGCTCATCCTCACGAGGCGCAACAACCCGAGGCTTTTAAACTTATCGAGAAATACAACTAGGAGATATTTTTAAATGCCCGAACAACGCATTTATGCCACAGGTAAAAGAAAGACTTCGATCGCGAGGGTTTGGCTCAAACCCGGAACGGGTCTGATCGTTATAAACAAAAAGCCGGCTGAACAGTACATCGACAGGGAAACAAGCAAGATGGTAATCGCTCAGCCGCTGGTGCTCACCGGCACTTTCGGCAAAGTTGACGTCTCAGTCAACGTGCTGGGCGGTGGGATTTCCGGTCAAGCCGGAGCGATTCGACACGGGATTTCCAAAGCGCTTCTCGAACTCAATCCCGAATACAGGGAGGTCCTGAAGCGGGCCGGTTTCCTTACTCGCGATTCGCGCATCAAGGAACGCAAGAAGTATGGCCGTAAGAGCGCCAGGGCGCGCTTCCAGTATTCGAAGCGTTAATTCGCTCACCTGAAGCAAGAAACGGGACGCGGGACGCGGGAAGCAGTAATGAACTACTTTCTACCTGCTCCTCGCATCTTATTCGCAACCGAAGCCGATTTTTCGGTTTGAATATGGGGCGCTGCACAAGGGTGCACGCGCCCTTGCTTTTTATCGGGAGCAACATCGGCCTAATTACCAAAAGAGCGGCTGCGTTCTTCCTCCTAAGATAGACTATATCACCTGTCCATCATATCCGGTGGGCTATTGCGAGTCGCCTCTGCGCTCCCTGCTTCCCTCACCTCTTGCTTCTCGCAAATGAAGGGAATTCTTTTATGTTGAGGGTCGCCATAGCCGGGGCATCCGGCTACACAGGGTTTGAGCTGTTGCGCATACTTTGCGCTCATCCATCCGTGCGGGTATCCCTTATTACCTCCAGGCAGCAAACGGGACAGCGCATTGACGATTTCTACCCGGCCCTCAAGCGTCACTGCGATCTCGTCTTTGAGGACACCGATCCGGAGAAACTTGCTTCCTCATCCGATCTGGTTTTTACTGCCCTACCGCACCAGGCCTCGATGGACATAATCCCGAGCCTGCTCGATCGGGGCGTCAAGGTCGTGGATCTCAGCGCTGACTACCGACTAACAGACCCTGAGGTTTACCGGGAGTGGTATTCGACGCACTCTACGCCGGAGCTTCTTAAGGAGGCCGTATACGGCCTTCCCGAGCTATACCGCGAAAAAATCCGCACAGCCCGGCTTGTCGCCAATCCCGGATGCTACCCGACAAGCGTTATTTTGGCCACAGCGCCGCTGCTTTCGCGAGGCCTGATAGATGCCGGAACGATTATTGCCGATTCAAAATCCGGGGTCTCCGGGGCCGGCAGGGGCATGGCTCAGGGCGTGCACTTCTGCGAGGTCAACGAGGGCTTTAAAGCATACAAAGTTGGCGAACACCGTCACACGCCCGAAATAGAGCAGGAGCTTGGCATTCTGGCCGGAAGACCGGTAACGATCAATTTCACCCCCCATCTGGTACCGATGACCCGTGGAATACTCAGCACCGTTTACTCCAATATGAAACCGGGGGTCGAAGCCCCGGACGTGGAGGAGGCCTTCCGGGATTATTACAGAGATGAGCCTTTTGTCCGCCTCAGCAATCCAGACCAGCTGCCCGTTTCACTTCAGGTCAGGGGAAGCAATTACTGCGATATCGGCTGGCGCGTGGATGCGCGGACACGGAGAGTGATTGTGATCTCCGTTATCGATAACCTCACCAGGGGCGCATCAGGACAGGCCGTTTGCAATATGAACATAATGCACGGCCTGCCTGAGGACACTGGCCTCAAACAAGCGCCCTGGCAGCCATAAAGAACAGTGAACAATGAACGCAACATAAAACTCGTCCTCGAATACGACGGCTCCGGATATCACGGATGGCAGCGCCAGGCGGTCTCACTCTCGATCCAGGAAGTTATCGAATCGCGCCTGGGTGTTATGCTTGGCAAAAGGGTGGGGGTTAGCGCATCCGGCCGTACGGACGCTGGCGTTCATGCGAAGGGACAGGTTGTCAGTTTTCACACGCGGACCAGCCTCAGGGCTGAAGAGATTCTGAAGGGACTAAATAGCCTTCTTCCCGCCGACATCGTTGTATTGAGCGCCGAGGAGGCGGACGAGTCTTTTCATGCACGCTTTTCGGCCGTGAGCAAAGTATACGAATATCATATACTCAATCGCCCGGTCCCATCGGCGCTCATGCGCAAATACGTATGGCACGTCCGACGGCCTCTTGCCTCGGAGCCGATGGAGGAGTGCCTTGAAAGAATTTGCGGACTCAATGACTTTTCCGCCTTCATGGCCTCGGGGTCCAGGGCATCATCGACCGAGCGAAATATGCTGAGGGCGGAACTTGCGCGGCCGCATCCCGACAGGGTGAAATTCACATACGAGGCCACCGGTTTCCTGCGGCACATGGTCAGGAATCTAACCGGCACAATAGTCGAGGTTGGCAAGGGAAAGAGGACGACCCGGGACTTTGACCGCATTGTCAGGAGCGGCGACCGAAAGCAGGCCGGAATGACCGCTCCCGGACATGGTCTTTACCTGATTTCCGTGAATTACGAGGAAGCGAAATGAAATTATCCGGTAGAATCGGCAGGATTAAACCCTCAGCCACTTTGTCTATCAACGCCAAGGCTAACGGGCTCAAACGCAGCGGCATCAACATAATCAATTTCGGGGTCGGGGAGCCGGATTTCGATACTCCTCAAAATATTCGCGACGCGGCGATACAAAGCATCTGCAACGGTAAAACCCGATATACCGCCGTTGGGGGAATAGACGAACTGAAGGATGCTGTGGCCAATTCCGTCAAAGCTGACTACGGCTTTGCCTGCGGGCGGGAAAACGTCCTGATCTCATGCGGCGGAAAGCATGCCCTCTACAACCTGTTCATGACCATGCTCGATCCGGGAGATGAAGTCATCATACCTTCGCCCTACTGGGTAAGTTACCCGGATATGGTCGAACTCGCCGATGGCAAACCGGTAATAGTGACTTGCCCGGAAAAGGACGGGTTCATACTCGGACCTGAGTCTCTCGAGAAGGCCATCACCCCGAAGACGCGGTTTCTGATCTTGAACAGCCCCTCGAATCCGACAGGCAAATATTATGGCCCCGATGAGCTAAGAGCACTGGCCGAAGTCCTCCTACGGCATGAAAACGTTCTGATCGTCAGCGACGATATCTATTACCGCATTCTTTTCGGCGGCCACAAATGGGTTAGCATGGGTATGGTCGAGGAGAAGCTGCGAGATCGCATTTTCATTATAAACGGCGTCAGCAAAAGCTATTGCATGACGGGGTGGCGAATCGGCTACCTCATTGGCGACCCGGGGGTCATAAAAGCGGCAACCGATTTCCAAAGCCAGGTTACCAGCAATGCCACCTCGATATCACAGTGGGCGAGCGTAGAGGCGCTGATTGGCAACCAGAAGCCGGCAGTGGATATGGTGCAAATCTTCGAACAAAGGTGCAAACGGGTGTTGGAGCGCATTTCCGATCTTCCGGAGGTAACGTGCACGAAGCCGGACGGCGCATTTTACGTCTTCCCGAATTTCAGCGCGCATTTCGGAAAACTTTTTAAGGGGCGGACCATAAACGGCTCTCTTGATCTTGCCGGCTACCTGATGGAAGAAGCACATGTGGCCGTCGTCCCCGGAGGTGCTTTCGGCGAAGACAATTGCCTCCGGTTTTCCTATGCGCTCTCCATGGAAGAAATCGATCAGGGGTTCGATGCCGTGAAAAGGGCTTTGAAAAAACTCGGTTAGAAGAAGAAATCCACCCCCGGCCCAAAAGCTCTGCCGGGGCAGGCTGCGAGAAGCAGAGGGCGCAGGGGTTTTTGAAACAATGGACAACGAAGAAAAAACCAAAGCGAATAATTTAGATCTCTGCGCTTTACGCTCCCCGATCCTTCTTATCCTGATTTGTTTCGCTTTTTTCATTCCCGGGCTTTCCACAATTCCGCCCGTGGACCGGGACGAATCGAGGTATGCACAGGCCACGAGCCAGATGCTCGAGACTGGCGATTTCGTACAGATTCGATTCCAGGATGAGCCCCGCAATAAAAAACCGATCGCTATCTACTGGCTCCAGGCCGCGAGTGCCGCTCTTTGGGGGGCGCCCGAAACCCGGAAAATCTGGCCCTTTCGCATTCCATCGCTCCTTGGCGCGATTGTTTCCGTACTACTCACCTTTTCTATTGGAAAACGGCTATTCGGCGAGAGAACAGGCTTGCTCGGGGCCGCCTTTGCCGCGGGGTCCATTTTGCTTGTCATGGAGGCGCACCTTGCGACCACGGACGCTGTGCTGCTCGCAACGATAATGGCTGCCCAGGGTGCTTTGAGCAGTCTTTATATGAGCAGGGATCAAAACGAATCTCCGGGGATCGGAACTTTCCTGACATTCTGGACTGCTCAGGCCATCGGAATCCTGGTGAAAGGCCCTGTCACGCCGATGATCAGCCTGCTGACCATTGGCTGCCTGGCCGCGGCTGACAGGGATGCAGGCTGGTTGAAGCGTTTAAGGCCGCTTGCCGGGCTTGCAATCACGGCGACGCTTGTAAGTCCCTGGATGATTGCCATAGGTCTGGCTACGAAGGGCGCTTTCTTCCGGCAGGCAGTTGTGGGCGACTTTCTTTCCAAGGTGGCAACGGGGCAGGAATCGCACGGATTTCCACCCGGCTTCTATCTCCTTTTGATGCCTCTCACCCTTTGGCCTGCATCAGCGGTGGCTGGAATAGCTATTTTCCGGGCGTGGAAATCGAGGACCGCTCCGGCAGTAAGGTTTTGCCTTGCCTGGATATTACCCGCATGGATCGTATTCGAACTGGTCCCGACGAAGCTGCCTCATTACATTTTGCCGCTCTACCCGGCATTATGCCTTCTGGCCGCCCATACCATTGTTTCCAGCGAGAATGGCGATGCTCCCGGACTGGACTCCAGGTTCGTCAGGAGCGGCTATGTGATGTCTCAACTGGTAATTTTGCTTCTTGGCCTGGGGTCCCTTGTTCTCCCCTGGCTCCTGGATCACAGATTCGAACCGCTTGGCCTGATCCCCGCAGCCTCAGCCGTTTGTGCGACTCTGTTTTCCACCTGGAAGTTTTTCAAGCGCCGCTACATCCACGCTGCTGTTGTCACAATAGTCGCTACCGCACTCGTCCTGGGACCTTCACTTCACTGGATAGCGCCTGGCGTCAATTGGTTCTGGCTTAGCAGGAATGTGAGCAATGCTGCCAAACTGCGCGCCGGCAAACAGGTCATGCTCTGTTCCTCGGGCTACCATGAACCCAGCCTGGTTTTCCAGCTTGGTACCCGTACCCTTCTGACTTCACCGGACGGGGCAGCGATCTTCCTCAAAAATACTCCCGGGGCAATGGCCCTTGTTGATCTCACCGGGGACGCCGAATTTAAAACGGAGGTCAAAAACCTCGGTCTGGCAGTCAAGCCGGCAGGAGCATTTTATGGCTTCAACTATTCAAAAGGGCGGACTATGATGTTGCGATTGTATGTAAGTGATAAAATCATGGACCAACCGGAATATAAATAAAGGTGAAACAAGCAGGTGGGCGGATGAAAAACGCAATTGCCATTGTAGTTATTGTGTTGATGGGGGTACTTATTTGGCCCTGTTTTGCACAACAAACCAGACCACTCCAAGTGTTTCCCCAGGCAAAGAATGCTGGGCCGGCCCCATCCGAAAGACAAAGGGCCGATAGGCTCTACCGGCTGACAAGCAGAGAAAATCCGAGGCTCTCATGGGACGGATGCCTGGCCACCCAGGCTTTTATGCGAGCCAAGCGCATGGGGGCCGCGCACTATTTTGATCATGAGGACCCCAAAACGGGCAAAAACCCCGTGTGGGACGTGGTTAAATTATGTGTTCCGTCTAAAGGAGTCAGGGCCCCGGCAGCCGAAAACCTGTCAAAAGGCATCGATACGCCTGAAAATATTCACAGGGCGCTCATGGAAAGCCCCTCCCACCGGAAAAACATCCTTGACCGGCGCTTCAACCACCTTGGTGTAGGGTGCTCTGATAAAATCTGCGTAGAACTATTCGCCGGCTATTAGGCGGTGGGACCGCCCGCCGGACTCGCCACTCAAACCTTCGGCGGCGGCGGCAAGGCAAAAGCAAAAAGCAAAATGGCAAAAGTAAGAAGATACGCACTCCGCGTCCTCTGCATATTAAAAGTCCCCACACTTTTTACTTTTGCCTTTTGCCTTTACCTGTACCGCCCATATTCCCTGGCGAATTCCATCATGGTTCGTACGTTTTCCACGCGGGCTTCGTCAATCAGGGCGGAACTGCTCAGGATGAATCCCCCTCCGGCTCCACATACATCGATCAGCTTCCTGCAATATTCCTTTACGTCTTCGGCGGACCCGGTCGCCAGGATCGAATTGGGGAGGTTTCCCATGACGCAGACTTTGTCACCCAGCTTCTTTTTGGCCTCAAAAATGTTTGTCCCTTCAAAATGGTATATGCATTTACCCACCGGGACCTCCTTTATGACCTCGAGGCGCGAGTCATAAAGACCTTCAATGAGAAGATACGGGGTGCATCCGGCATCACACAGGTCGAATATGAGTTTCTGCAGTGTCGGCCAGTAAAATTCACCAAATTGCCGGGGGGACATAAACTTGTCCGTTCCCTTGTGAAGAGGGATGAAAACCCTGGGGTTACCTTTGGCTTTGGCCCCTTTGATGGCCGCAGAAGTTATGAACGGTGCAATTTGCTGCACGGCGCTCTTGAGCTTGTCCGGCCTTCGGAACATGTCGAGCATTGCGCCCCTGGTGCCGCGCAGGTTGTCTGCGATCATGTCATAAGGGGCAAATACAGTCTGTTCCTTAATGGATGGAAATCCCAAATCCTTTAGCTCCAGGGCGAAAGAAGAGAACTTTCGGACCCACTTGAGCTGTTTTTTCGAAACATCGAGAAGCGTTTCAAGGGCGCTGACGACATCGGGGTCGGAGAAGGCAGCGAGAACGGACGGCCATGTGTACCCAAGGCAGATCGTCTCCAAAGGCGGCAGTTTTGCAAGACCTTGAAGATTGCCGGCCAGGCGGGGCAGCACGCTTTTGAGCAGGTACTCACCGGGATTGTTGAGGAAATGGCCGTATTCCTCAGCCTTCATGTACTCATCTTCTACGAATTGGAAAGACCGGGTCTCGGGAACCCCGTGTCCCGGCCATTTCATCGCCCTGAAATCCAGTCCCGAGAGAACCTCATCCATGGCATAGACAGTGAAATTAACACTGTAGGAAGCGTCAGGTTCGAAGTCCAGAATCGTCTTTCGCCAGGCACTGATGGCCTTCTCAGGGTCTCGATATGCTTCTGCGGGAGTTATGCCGGTATAATAGCAGTTGAAAAACGCGAATAGCGGGACCACAGGCACGCGGTCAGGCTCCCTTAGAGCAATGGCGTCAAGAATGCGCTTTTCCCGCTCTTCATAGAGCTGCTTTGCGGTTTTGATCATTTGCACCCCGCTCAGTCATACATACCCTTGAAGTTTCTCCACTTGATGTGGAGGAGGTCCCGCAACATGGTGAGCGACATGCCGAGCACGCGCCAACCGTTCTTATACTCATGCTCTCCGCTTGCGTACACCTCGAACTCGTCGATCCAAAAACCGGATTTGCGGGCAAGAAAAAGGATCTCCGCGTCAAAGCTGAACCCGCTTACGTTGCTTTTTTTAAATAAATGTTTTGCGGCCTCCCGGCGAAAACCCTTCAAGCCTGCCTGTGTATCCCGGAAAGGCAAATTCAGGGCGGAGGTTACCATCCAGTTAAAGGAGGTCCCCAGAAATGCCCTCATGGCCTCCACCTTTCCCGACAGCCTGGCGCACAAGCTGCGGGACCCGATCACCATATCCGCCGTTTCCAGTTTTTCCTTCATAACTTTCAAATAATCTGTGGAATAAGCCATGTCCGCATCCATAAAACAATATGCATCTGCGTCCATCTTCTCGAAGCCGGTCCTGATAGCGTGTCCTTTTCCCTTATTCGATACATAGCCTACAAAGGCGACGTTGCCCGCTGTTTCGCGTTCGTTGAGGGATTCTTTGAGCACCTCAATAGTGCCGTCGGTGGACCCGTCATCGACGAACAGGAAATGGTAGTTCGGGTTATTTATAGAAAACTCGATTGCCGATTCCACAGCGCGTCCGATTACCTCCCTCTCGTTAAAGGCCGGCAGAATCACGGCTATCTTCCCGATATCGATTCGAAACGGCCTTGGAATCGGCACTTCGGATACAAACGGCACTGGAGCGGTCTGTCTGATCGCCACAAGGGTTGCCGCCCAAAGCGACATGGTGCTGAACAAGACCAGCCCGAAATCTCTGAGGTATAGAAACGGCCCCATGTCTATCGACGTCAAAAGCTGGCTCACTGCAATGAACCAAAATAGCGCCTTCCACCGGAGCGGCATATGTCCAAATGAATACCTCTCCCAAAGTATGACTATGAGGATCATCACTACCGGGACAGCCATTGAAACGTAATGCGGATGAAATATCGGACTGGCCACAAACATCAAAGGGATAAAGGCGCTGAGCAAGGAAACCTCTGCTATTGTGGCCTCTACTTTCCCCGAATACCATCGGCCCTTCCAGCCCGATACAAGCAGGGTAATCGCCAGCATGATAAACGCCACCGTCCAATGCGCAACGCGGACACCCGGCGCTGTCACCATCGGGCGGCTATTTCGATCGGGATGAATCAAGTTATGCAGCACGACCATTGGAGAGTTGCTGTCCGTATTCGTAATTCTGGTCAACTCTTGGCCGAACCTGCCGCCGGAATCACCCCTGATCACGGGATTGAGAGTCTCCTGATACAATGCTTTATATGAGGCCGCTGTCCTGGCGGGTCCGAGCGCAATGACCGGCACCAGCACAAGCCCTACCAAAAGTCCGGCTGCGCTGCCCGAGAGCATCCGCCAATCACGCCGCCACAAAGGGTAGACCAGCAGAACAACTGGAATTACCTTTATGCTGATTGCAGCGGAAAGCCAAAGGCCGGCCCGCAATCTCCTGCCCTTGAGAATCGAAGCGGCAGCGCAACACAATAGAAATACGATGAGAAGACCCACCTGTCCGCGCACCTGGCACCGCCCGATCGCCGGGAGAAGGATCAACAGCGGAGCGGCCCTCAACGTCCACCAACGCTGTGAAAAGCGGCGCCCCCTGCCAGCCGCAAGATTTCTGAACGGATCTTCTACAGCCCTTGCAAGCGCCCCTATGCCCGCGGCCCCCAGAGCCATGGTGATGATATACCAGATTCCAACGCTTACTTCGTAAGGGAGATATCCCGTCCGATTTTCTCCATGGGGAGGGTCTGCAAGCGGGGTCATAAGGATGGCGAAAAAGGGCGGATAGACATAATGCCACCCCCGGTCATCGGTTATCTTGTACATCTCCCCGCCTGTGCGGACCGTCCAGGCGGCCCTCAGGTAGGAACCAATATCTGTTCTATGCTTATTGGCCAGCGCTCCGCGAAATTCAACCCATGCGCCGAAAAGAATTATCGTGGCAAGGAGCAAACTCAAACCGGTCACATGGAGCTTCGAAAGAGGCTCCGAAGTGGTCTTGTGAGCTGGTGTAAGGGCAGGGTTATTCAACATCGCATATCTTTCACAATTTAATAGAGCTTTCTAACGGGAGCATGTCGTTTTTTTCCGATCATCCGGCTGTTCTCGTTAAGCATGCTCATGATCCTGCCCTTTTCCTGGCCCAGAGTACCCCGGGCAATAGCATTTTCATAATGCGACCTGATGAAACCGAGGTTGCCCTGGAGCGTTCCGGCCTCTGCGGGACTGAGCAAGCCCTGGGCGGCCCCCTGAGTGATCCGGTGTTGTTGATTTTCAATTCTTCCAGGAATCCCCTTTGCCTGGGCGCCGGCTGAAATGGAAAACGCCACAAGCGCCACAAGAATAACACAGGAGACTATCGAGATTTTTTTCATTTTAACTCCATTGGATTTTAAGGTCCCGAACAGCGTCGAAGTTTAGCCAATTGTCGATTCCTGAAACTCAAAATATTATTACCGATCCGCTTCGCCTCGGAAAGGACCTCAGCCTCATTCACGGTGAGCACCTGCCCATCTTCTACAACCTGCCGTCCGTCAACCCATACGAATCTCACGTCGCTTCCCCGGGCCGCATAGACGATATGGCTCACCGGATCGTAGATGGGGGTCAGATGGGGTTGATTGAGGCTTAAGGCAATAAGGTCCGCCTTTTTGCCTGGTTCGATGCTGCCGATCTCATTTTCAAGCCCAAGCGCTGAGGCGCCTCCTAAGGTGGCCATTGAAAGCGCTTGCCCTGCAGGGCAGGCCAGGGGATCTTTTCTGAAAACCTTATGAATTTTGGCCGCAAAGCCCATTTCTGAAAAAAGGTCCAGGTCGTTGTTGCTGGCGCATCCGTCAGTTCCAAGGCCTACTTTTACCCCATGGGAAACCATGTCGGGAATTGGAGCTATCCCGGAGCCCAGCATCGCCGCTCCCTCCGGACAGTGGGAAACCGACGCCCCGCTCCTCGCAATGGACAAAATCTCTTCTTTGGAGAGCCAGATTGCGTGAGCGCACAACGTCAACTCATCCAGGACCCCCAGCGCATCCAGATGCATCCCGGGACTTAAGCCGTACCTTTTCACGACTTCATCGATCTCCCACCTGGTTTCGCAAAGATGGGTCTGAAAGAGGATTTTACGGCTGCGGCAAAGCTCCTTTATGCGCTTGAGCGTTTCCGGGCTGCATGTATAGGGAGAATGGCAAAAAAGGGAGGGACGAACCCGGTCGGTCTGAGCGGGGAAACCCTCCAGAAAAGCCTCGGCGCGTGTCTGAAAATTAGACGGGTCGGGGAGGTCCGGGGTCGGGAAGTCGAGAATCCCCTGGCCCATGACGGCGCGAATCCCTGACTCAATGGCTGCGCGGGCGGCAGTCTCTTCGAAAAAATAGCCGTCACAAAAGGTTGTCGTCCCGCTCTTTAGCATTTCAACCGCTGAAAGCAGGGTCCCCAGGTATACATTTTCGGGGCTTACAAAAGCCTTTTCGACAGGAAAGATGATCTGCTCCAGCCACCTGTCCAGGGGCAGATCGTCGCCAATTCCGCGAAAAAGGCTCATGGCCGCGTGGGTGTGCGTATTTATAAGGCCCGGCATGAGCAGATGCCCTGAGAGGTCGATTCCCCGTCGGCCGCGGAAATGAGATCGAAGCTCGCTGGAAGGGCCGGCAGCGACTATGAGGTCACCCTCGATCGCAACGCCCCCCGAGCGAAACCGGCTCATTGCGGGATCGCACGCAACAAGCCAGTCGGCGTTAATTAGAAGCCAATCGACTTCACGCAGTAAATTCCCGGACATGGGCGAAGATTTCCTCAAGATCCAGTGTCAGCAGCATGCGGTCCTTCATCACTAATCGCCCTCCAATGATGCTGTGGCGGACATCTGCGGCCCCGGCCGCATAAACCAGGTGACTTACCGGATTGAAGACGGGTGTAAGGTGCGGCTTTCTAAAATCCACCACTATCAGATCGGCAAGCATCGCCGGCGAGAGCTGTCCGGTCAGCCCTTCCCAGCCGAGCGCCCTGGCGCCCGCTCCGGTTGCCATCCGGAGCGCCGTTTCGGCAGAAAGTACAGTTGGATCGAGTGCGGCTACCTTGTGGAGTTTGGCGCAGGTATCCATCTCCCCGAACATATCCAGATTGTTGTTGCTCGCGCATCCGTCCGTGCCCAGGGCTACCGTGACGCCGGAGTTGAGAAGGCGTGGGACGGGAGCGATACCGGAGGCAAGCTTCATATTGCTTTCGGGATTATGGACGACCTTCACCTGGTTTTCGGCAAGCATAGCGATATCGGTTTCATCCAGATCAACGCAATGATCGGCTACCAGGCGAGGCCCCAAAAGACCAAGGGAGTTAAGGTGCGCGACCGGACGCCTGCCGTACAGGTTGAGTATCTGTTTGACCTCGGCTTCATTTTCAGACAAATGCAATACAAGTGGCGCATCGCTGCGCGCCGATATTTGCATGCACTTCCTCAGTAGATCAGGCGAACACGTATAGAGTGCGTGTGGTTCGACCGCAATGCTTACAAGCGGATCTCCCCGCCACTTCTCGATAAGCAGTTCGGTGTGCCTCAGACCGTTTTCGATTTTCCCGTAGGAGGGAGACGGGAAATCGTAGAGCACCTCGCCCACCAGCGCACGAATCCCTGCCCTTTTTGCAGCCTCTGCGACCTTGTGCTCGAACAGGTACATGTCACAGAAAGCGGTCGTACCCGACAGAATCATCTCTGCGCATGCGAGCATTGTTCCCCAGTAGACCCAATCTTCGGTCAGTTTTTTTTCGGCCGGGAAAATATGGCCATGCAGCCAGTCCATGAGCGGAAGGTCGTCGGCAAGACCACGAAAAAGGGTCATCGCGGCGTGCGTATGAGCGTTTATCAAACCCGGAAGGGCTACACATCCCGAAATGTCCAGAGTTTCCAATGACTCAAAAGTCGACTGGATTTCATCGGAGGGCCCCACTGACTCGATCTTGCCGCCTTTTATGGCGATCCCCCCGTGGTCGAAGACCGTTGAGGTCGAGTCAAGAGTCAGCACGACTCCGTTTAGAAGCAAAATGTCAGCCTTCTTCTTCCCTCTGTTTTGCATATGATATTAAAGATTCCCGGTTCCGGTTGACCCACTCTCACGGTTACGGGTCTCTTCCAGAAGGCCCAGCCGCTGTTCAAGAAGTTCGACCCTTGCTTTCAGGTCCACAAAATCTTTTTTGTGGACAATCTCCAGGCTTTCGGAAACCTTCTTGAACGATGACTGGAATTTTGAATTTATATCCTCCCATTCCCTTTCGCCGCTCGTCACCAAGTCTTCAGTGAGCGTTTCGGCTTCATCGCTCGATAGTTTTCCCTCTTCAACGAGCCTTCGGGTCGCATCGCGTATCTTGTCGCGAGTCAGCACTGCAGCGCCGATTCCCGCAAACACACTTTTTTTAAGCAACTCCAGCATCGATCGCTCCTTCTAAGATAGACTGTGCATTAGGATAGACTATATATAAGGATACAACATGTCTTTGTTTTTCGCCCAGGTTTTTTTGAGGCGAAAAAATAACCGGTGCAACGGCGATCTTAAATCGGGGCAGATATGGATACAACCAGGCAGAAGATCATATCCCTCCTGTCAGAGGGCGAGTATGGAGCAAAAGCGATTTCGAAAATACTGCGGATAAGTGAAAAAGAGGTTTTCGAACACCTCGAGCACATCGGCCGTTCGGTAAAATCGCACAACATGAAGCTCGAAATAATTCCGGCCCTCTGCCTGGAATGCGGCTATGTCTTCGAAAGCTCCACTACTATTTTAAGATCCTTCTTGAATATGCTATATTTACAAATAATTATGATCCACTGCGGTGAGAGAGTATCACAGAACAAAAGGTACGAGGGCGGCCCAGGCAATGTGGTTTGTTATCTGGGCCCGAAGGTCAGGAGGGGCCGCGTTGATGCCCTATTTCCACTGGCTGGAGCAATCATGTGCTTCCCTCTTGTCCATGGCACGGGCAACAAAAAGCCGTTTCCCGTGCCACCCGCGTGAGTACTATGGCTATTTCAGAAAAGGATATAAAGAAATTATGGGGCCTTGCCGCTGGCCGTTGTTCAAAGCCGGGATGCGAGGAGGAGTGTATTACGTTTTTGGACCCTGATGATCCAACGGTGATTGGCGAGATGGCGCATGTAATCGCACGAAAGCCAGACGGGCCGAGGGGAGTGCCTGATGGAGGTGACGACACGTACGAAAATCTGATTCTCTTGTGTCCAACCCATCACAGGCAAGTAGACAAAGCACATGAAGGGGTATATCCAGCCACTGCGCTCCACCGTTGGAAACAACGGCATGAAGAGCGCGTCAGACAATCATTTCTGAGCCCCCGCTACTCTGATCGTACGCAGCTCGCTGGCGCAATAAAAAGGTTATTAATAAAAAACAAGGCTACTTGGCAACAATACGGCCCCGAATCTGAGGAAGCTAAGCGAAATCCGCTCAGCAATTCACATGAAGTTTGGGAACTCAGGAAGTTGGACACTATCGTGCCAAACAATAGAAAGATCATACGCATTGTTGAGCAGAATCAGGATCTCTTTGAAGTAAATGATTTTCAGTCGTGCATGCAGTTCGTTCAGCACGCTGAGGGCTTCGAGCGCAATTGTTATGTTCGAACTGAGGGTGTCCCGCGTTTCCCCAAAGCCTTTGAAGAGGTTATAGATCGCTATGCCTGAATTGAATGATTGGGATGTTCCTTACTCAGTAATCCAATTCTTCTGTCGCGCGCTGGGCGGGCACGACAAGGTCGATTCCTACAATCGTATCAAGGATATTTTATTCATTATCACATTGAAAAACGGGAAAGTCATCAAGGTACTCTTGGTGAACGAGTATGCATTGGGACTGGCCGCTGTCTTGCGCGCTCGAAAGGAATTTCATGAGGCAGAGTACATCGTTACGGGTGGAAACTGGAATGGATACACGCCAGAGGCGAAAGATTATGGTACTAAGAACTCTATTGGCATCTTCAATGTCGGCGAATTCTTCGGAGCCTTGAACTGGACTGACCCCAAGAAGTACTACAAAAAGAATAAACATGGTGATCCGGTCTATAGCTATAAAAGTGCCTAATTACTCAAAGGCTTATGTCTTCGGATCGACTCTAACTTCGTCTGATCCAAATGATTTCGATCTATTAATAGTTTACGACGAAGACCAATGCCTACCATATGACGCTTTTGCTAAACACGCTGGGCTCGTTCAAGAAATTAAGATGGCGTATGGACTCCCTGTTCATCTGACTTTGCTGACGACGAGCGAGGCAAAGAGTGTAGATATATTTAATCGTACAAATGCTGTTCCACTTCTACAATGGCTCGAAAAGGAGAAACTCCACAGCTCTACTGACACCTGAGAAGTCCGATAGGGGTAGGAACAGCGCATTGGATTGCACTGCCCCTCCCTCCGAACCGGACTGGCGGATCTCCCGCATCCGGCTCTCCGGTTAGTGGTTCACCTCATTGAGGACTGGAGCAAAGCTCTATGGGCTTCTACAAGGCTGTAAAGTCCATGAAGCCGAAAGAACCCGTTGGGCCAGCGATAATGATCGTATCCTCGGCTGATACCATGGCGCCGTTTGCGTTTGCGCAGGATGCTCCGAAGGCGTCTCCGTACCCATTTATCAACAATGGAAAAGGTCGGTTTGTGACTATGCTTGAAGTATTCAAACCAGCCTCTCAAAGTGCGGTTGGTATCTTCGATGATCACAGCCAAACTGCGTCCGTTGCTGCGCTTGGTTTTGGAACGGATGGTGTCCTTGAGTTTCCTCAAACTTTTCGGACGAGGCCACTGCGTACCCTTCTCGAAATGGTAGCCGAGAAAGCCAAAACCTTCTCCCGCAATGCTCATATCCACCAGTCTGGTCTTGTCCGGGTGCAGAGCAAGTCCTCGTTCTGCGGTCAGTTCGCCGAGAAGACCGAGAGCCTTGCGGGCTTCGGTCTCACTGCGACACAGGATTACAAGATCATCCGCATAGCGGATGATCGCATAACCTGCGACTGCCATAGCCATATCGACAGGGTGGAGGTAGAGATTGGCGAGCAGAGGGCTTATCACAGCTCCCTGAGGGCTGCCTTTCTCTGGAGTCCACAGGGTCAGATCCTCCAAAATGTCTTGCTTGAGGAAAGACCCGATCAAGTCCAACACGCGTCCATCAGCAATACATCGGCCGATGTCGGCCATGAGCGGACTGTGTGGGATGTTGTCGAAGTAGGCTTTTATGTCGGCATCGACCACGTGCGTGTAGCCGGCGTGGAGGAGTTTATCCACTTCCCGCAATGCATCCTTGCATCCTCGGCCAGGGCGAAATCCATAGCTGTGGCTGACAAAGACATTCTCAAAGATGGGTTCGATCACTATCCGCAGCGCTCTCTGAACGACTCGATCCCGCACACAGGGTATTCCAAGCGGACGCTTTTCCTTGCTACCGGGCTTGTCAATATAGGCTCGGCGAATCGGTCGAGGCCGATAGCTTCCGGTGCGGAGAGCTTCGGAAAGCCGCGTAACCTCTCCTGCGAGGTCTTTCTCGAAGTCTTCGATGCTCTGATGATCCGAGCCTGCGCTGCCTTTGTTTCGCTTGACCTTCAACCAGGCGGCGGCAAGTGTCGATGGCCTATGGACCTTATCGATCAGGCTGAACCATACGCCTCCCTTCACCCCCTTGACGAGGGCCTCCAGCATGCGTTCCGTCCACACATGTCGTTCCACCCAGTCCCAATCCTTGGGGCAGGCTTCTCCCGCTTGTGTAGTCCTTTCGGACACTACCTCGGGTTGTGTTTCAACCTGTGCAGTCTTCATTCATCCACCTTCCTGCGTCCCTTTGCTCCACGGGCATTGCCCCGTTTCTTCGCTCCTATGGACGCTCTGACTCCTGCCCGGCTGGCTCTTCGTACCTTGTTTAAGGGCAATGAACACCAACCTTACACCGGACAGGTCTCCCTGGTTAACACGACACGAACTTCCCTGCATTCCGTCACCAACCACCCTACGCACCCGATCATCGCTCTTCTGCTGCCCATCCAGCGTGACCGACTTCCGGGGCCTGGTCTCCGACCGGCTACTCCAATGCCCTGTCGGGGTCTCGCAAACCTCTGGCAGACCTCGTGCTTTTGCCCGTGACCCGGTCTGGACTTCACCATAGGTATGAAGGCTCGTCGATACGTAAGGCCGAAACGTGTTCGCTTTACTACGGACTGCAAGTTCGCCTCAGGTTGCTCTCCACCCCGCCTCGCGGCAACGCAGTTACCTTTGGCTACCGGGAGTGGACATCTCCCGAGAGAGGACTTGCACCTCTCAGATCGCGCCTGCTCCCAGGCGCACATACCTCCGGCCAAGCCGGAGGCCTGGAAAACCATGGGTCGCTCAAAGCGCCTGGAGCGTTGGCATGCTTCATATTATCCAGGTGGATAGGACGCCACATACGTCACCCCGACAAGTTTTAAGCCGGGGTCCAGTGCTTTGATTTCTATGTAATACGGAAAACCCCTCTTGTGAAACTTCAGGGGGCAACGAACGTCCCCTAGGCAGCTAATGATTCGATTTTATA
>OMOE01000077.1 GCA_900290365.1 Syntrophobacter sp. SbD1
GAGTACTTCAAACTGCGCCTCTACCACCTGCATACACAGAGGTACTCGTTAGCCGGATGAACCAGAACATACCGGGGTGTTACCAAACATTTGCGGCGCGTTTGGGTTGAATCAGTCATCTCTGAAAAACGAGACATCCTGTCAGTGCAGACCTTGCGCAACTGGATCATGGCTTCCAGCTTTCTGGCATCCACCGCTATGATCATAGGCCTTGGCCTCCTTAGCTTCCTCTTTAAAACTGATCATATATCGGAGGTCCCCATCGATTTTGCTCTGATCTTTTCAAGGATGAAGGTACTTTTCATGATCAAACTATTGGTGCTGATGGTGCATTTCTTCTTCGCCTTCTTCAGTTTTACTTTATCGATCAGATACATGAACCAGGTTAACTTCATGATCAATGTTCCAATCGACTGCGACCCCATGTTGACCCCTGAATTCATCGCCGCCACCCTGGATACCGGAATGGTTCACTACACAATGGGAATGCGCGCCTTCTATCTGTCCGTAGTGGTCACCCTTTGGCTCTTTGGACCGGTTTGGATGTTTCTGGGCAGCCTGGTTATGGTCTGCGTTCTCTACAAGCTGGACCATTGCTGTACGCTGGAATATTCAACGGCTCAGTGTGATATAGAGACGCGCAAGGCGAAAATATAGGCGGTGGGTCCGCCGGCCTGGTTCGCCACTCAAACTTCGGCGGCGGCAAGAATAATCCCCCTCCCCTCCTTTTCATGGTTTCCGGAGGACACAAGGGACTTTTCTATTTTTTTCTGAAGACTGACCACTGTTTTATTGGCTTACGACAGAAGTCTTAAACCTGATCCGGTATTTTTCGATTTTCCCCATTAGAGTCGGGCGTGAGAGGCCAAGCATTTTTGCGGCCCGTGACTTGTTCCCACCGCTCAGGTTTAGCGCCTCGGTGATGACCATTGCGGCAAACTGATCCATGGCCGAATCGAACGTGGCGGTTCCCTCTTCCTGAGAGCTGAGCAGATTTCGGACCCAGGTTCGGATGGCATCCTCGGGCAAATCGGGTTTTTCGGCTGTTTGCTTCCGGGCGATTCCGCTCACCCGCGCAATATTTTCATGCGATACAGGCCCTCCCCTGTTGAAGATCAGAGCTTTCTGGATTGCATTGGCCAGTTCACGCACGTTACCCGGCCAACTGTAAGCGCAAAGCATCTCAAGGGCTTGAGCAGTAATTCCCGGATCGGGGACCCCGATTTCTTTCGAGTAGCGTCTGATAAGGTATTCGCAAAGCAGCGGAATATCGTCCTCCCGGTCCCGCAAAGGAGGGAGCGAAATAGTTACGACCTTTAACCTGTAGTAGAGGTCTTCCCTGAATGCACCCTCTGAGAGAGCGGCTTCAAGATCGCGATTGGTCGCAGCGATTATGCGCACGTTAACCGGAATGGGATCGCGGGCGCCAAGCCGTTGGATGCTTCTTTCCTGGAGCAGGCGAAGGATTTTTGCCTGAATGCCAAACGGCATGTCCCCGATTTCATCGAGAAAAACCGTTCCGCCGTCAGCCTGCTCGATCCGCCCCACCCTGCGGTTCACGGCGCCGGTAAAAGCGCCTTTCTCGTAGCCGAAAAGCTCACTTTCCAGGAGAGTTTCAGGGATTGCAACGCAGTTAATGATCAGAAAAGGCTTATGGGACCTGGCGCTGTGCTGGTATAGAGCTCGGGCGACGAGTTCCTTGCCAGTCCCCGATTCCCCCCTGATAAGCACAGTGGCATCCGTAGAGGCCACTCTTCCGATTGCCTTATATACCTCCTGCATGGCCCGGCTTCGTCCTATGATGGCTTCGCCGGAATCGGTTTCCGGCACAGGGTCCAATTCGACCCGAGAGCGCATAAACCGGCCGGCCTCAACCGCTTTTTCTATCAAGGCAAGCATTTCGGGTATATTGAAAGGTTTGAGGATGTAATCGAAAGCGCCCATCTTTGTCGCTTCTATCGCAGTTTCAGTGGTCCCGAATGCAGTCATTATGATGACCGGCAAAAGCGGCTCGTTTTCGCGGATAGCTTTGAAAGTCCGGAGTCCGTCCATGCCGGGAAGCCGCACATCCATGATGATAAGGTCCATTCCAAAAGACTTTATCAATGACAGCGCAGCTTCGCCTGTTGAGGCAGTTTTCACTGTGTGGCCGTCCTGGGTGAGCAGCTTCTCGAAACTGCGGCGCAAATGGTGATCGTCATCAACTATAAGGATCGAAGCCAAGCTCCCTCCTTGCGGCACGGCAGGGTGATCGTGAAAGTGGCGCCTTTATTAGGGCGGCATTTAACGCTCAGATAGCCCTTGTGTTCCCGGATAATGCGGGCGGCTATGCTTAAACCAAGCCCGGTGCCTTCCTGTTTTGTCGTGTAGAAGGGTTCGAAGATCTTCTCTTTTATACTCTCGGAAATACCCGATCCGGTGTCGCTAACGCGAATCACTACGACACTTCCCGCGGGCTCGGTTGAGCCTTCCTCTTCGGATATTAGAATACGCCCACCGTCTCCCATCGCCTCGCAAGCATTCACGATCAGATTTACAAATACTTCCTTGAGCTGTTCGGGGTCACAGTCAATCTCCGGTAGTTTGCAATCTCTCAACAGTTCGAGTGTAACCCCATAAGATTCCATTCGATGATGGAGAAGCTGTGTCGCCATATCTACCACTTCCGACGGACT
The DNA here is from genome assembly GCA_900290365.1 of Syntrophobacter sp. SbD1. GTDB lineage: Bacteria > Desulfobacterota > Syntrophobacteria > Syntrophobacterales > Syntrophobacteraceae > SbD1. The sequence goes on from OMOE01000077.1 coordinate 2,676, forward strand.
CGTTCTTTGAATCTTTAGCTTAGGGGGCCTGGAGAATTCGAGAAAGTTCGCCACTATAGTATCTATATGCCGGATCTCTTCGGAAATAACGTCAAAATCCTCTTTCTGCGCAGTCGAAAGCGTGAGCGTTCGCTCCAGGGTAAATAGCCGCATTTTAACCGAGGTAAGTGGATTTCTTATGCTGTGGGCAACCCCGGCCGCAAGTTTTCCTATTTGCGCCAGTTTTTCGGACTGGAGCAGATGCTCCCGGCTCTGCTCAAGCTCGATGCGGGTCGTATCAACACTTTCCAGCAGCCCTTGTATTTTTTTCCCAAGTGCTTTTACCTCGTCCGGCTCGTCAACAGACTCACCACCCTCCTTGCCGGCCGTAAGCGCCAAGAGCCGGATCGGCACGAGCACTCTGCTCAAAAGCAATTGACCAAGCAAAATCCCGAGGCCAAGGGCGATAATCAGGGCAATGAACGCGGCCGTATCAAAAAAGGCCACTTTGAACCTGATCTCTTCAGAAATGGAACCGACTCTCTCATATTGTATGTCTTTAAACTGTTCGCAAAGCTCCCGGATCGCGAAAAAGGGGCTGCGGACGTCCTTGTGCAACGCGTAACCCTCTTCCCGTCTCCCTGCTTTGTACAGTTCGATGATGCTTTCCCTTAAGTTGCTATACCGAATGTATTTCGATTCAATGTCGTTTAGCAATAAGCGCTCACGAGCCGAGTCGGCCAATTCGCGGGCTTTTTTCAGCCATTTTTCGAATTCGTGTCTGTGCTCGTCGAGTTGGGACAGCCATTCACTGTTGCCGTCGATATAATAATAGCTCAGCAGTCCCCTTTGCATTGCAAGAGAGCTCTCGATTTCCTGGCTGACATTCAGCGCGGCCACCCTTGACCCGATTACCGAGGATACGGCGCTGTCCATCCTGTGCACCATCCAGATGGTGGTCAAACCTCCCAGCATTGCTATAGCCACAAGTGCGCCTATAGCGAACATTACTCTGGTTCTGAGCCTGAAGCGCTTCAACATTCGAGGTCCTTTGCAGGCAGCACCCACGTATAGGTCTCGCGCAAAGACGCGATGACGGCATTAGCAGAAATAATATCAATTGGACTGTAAAAAAATAGCGAAAAGAGCGGAGGCGGGGAATGAATTTTTGAATTCTTTACTGGCTGCGAATCACGAAAACTACTCCCGAACATATGAGCAGCACGCCGATAATCCTGCACAGGTTGACCGGCTCATTAAACATGTATCGGCCGACGAACAGGGTGGCGATATAAGTGCAGCTTACCATGGGGAATGCTACACTGATATCCAGCTTCGAAAGAACATCCAGCCAAAGAATTGCGCTCACGCCGTAGAGGCCAAATCCGATAAGAATATACGGTGCGGCAACGAATTTGCGGTACAGTCCCCCTAGGCCAATCTCCAGGACCGGCATGCCACCGGAGCGCACAATGGCCAACTTCATGAGCGTTTGGCCGACTACCACCATTGAAATGCAAATAAAAGCCAACACAAGAGCGTGCAGATTCAATCTGTGCATTAAACGAAGCTCCTCGATTCACTAAACAGGTGAACCGGTCAATTGGTAAAAAGGTGAGTGGAGAAGCGCGAATGCTTCTAAGGTTTTGTCCGACTCACTATTCACCTATTTAGCTGGCGGCCCGAAGTCGGGCAGGCCGGCTTCTTCATATCGCGGCATCTCCACCATTTTCTTCGAACGGTTGCAATAAAAGGTTGGCGGTGGGACCGTCGGCCAGCTTCGCCACTCAAACCTTTGGCAACGGCGCCACCCCCCCCCAGGGGACGACAGGTACTATTTTGCCAGGGCCCACTTGCCGTCTTTTACCACGATCATTTCCAGATCGTCCTTGCTTAGGCCGTTATGGTCCTGGGCGGACATGTTGAAGATCCCGTGCATTCCAACGAACCCCTTTGTGTTCTCAATATGTTCGCGGATCTTTGCGGGGTCCGGCCCAACAGCCTGGAGCGCGGATACGGCCAAGTTCATTGCATCCGAGGCATGACCGCCAAACGAGGACACAGGCTCTTTGTAGCGCTCTTCATAGGCTGCTTTATACTCCAATATGGCCTTTTTCTGCGGCTGGTTGTCCGGCAGCAGATCGCCCACATTGACCCGTGCAAGAGCAAGCAACACCCCTTCAGCGGCCTTGCCGGCCAGTTCCAGATTCTTCAGGTTACCGAAACCGTGGCTCTGATACAAAGGGATCGAATCCATGGCCAAATCGCGCCAAGTCTTGATCGCAAGGACCTGGGTCGGCCCGATTGACCAGTTGACTATGGCCTGGGGCTGTGTGGACCTGATTTTGGTCATCTGCGCCGAAAGATCCGTATCCTGAGGCCCATAGCGCTCATCAGCCACGATCTCTATTCCATATCCGGGCGCGAGCCTCGACAGCTCCTCCCGGCCGCTGGCGCCGAAGGCGTCGGAAGCGGTCATGATGGCAATCTTCCTGATACCTTTTGCCTTCATGTAATCGTACATTTTCTCCACTACGTGACTATCCGAACCCGCGACTTTGAATATCCATTTATGACTCTCGACCGGCGTCACGATCTTGTAGCTGGCGGCACAGGAAATAAGAGGAATGTGAGCTTCCTCGTCCACCCCCACCACGGCGAGGCTCGTTCCTGTTGTGGTCGGTCCGATAATCACCGGAACTTCATCCTTCTTTATGAGCCTTTTTACCGCCAGATTGCACTTGGTGGCATCAGTCTCATCGTCGACGACAATGAGTTCAATGGGATGGCCGTTGATGCCTCCCTGCTTGTTTATCTTCTCAACCATCATCTCGGCCGTCTTCTTTTCCGGGTCACCCAGAAAAGAACCTCCACCGGTAACTGAGAAAACCGCTCCAATCTTGTAAGGTTCCTTTTGCGAACTCGCCTGAACCCCCGAAAAATGCAGCACGGCCGAAACCACGAGTGCAACAATCCCCAAGCCGGTTAAAACTTTAACCTTCATTGTGCAACTCCTTTGCCCTGGATTAAACCTATTTATCTATGTTCTCTGGAAGATGAAATAAACTTTATAGAAAACGATCCGCAAAAGTACAATGGAAATCTGATATACTTCGCTCCCGGAGAGCACATGTTGCGCGAAAAACACAAAATCCTGATTATTGACGACGAGGCCCCATTCCGTTCCGCATTGCGGCGGCTCTTGGAAAAATCACACATAATCCTGGAGGCCGATACCGGAGGGGCCGGCATAATGCTTGCCGAACGCGAGGCTCCCGACCTGGTTTTGCTCGATATCGGTCTGCCCGACGGAAGCGGCCTTGAGTTGCTGCCCCGCTTGAAGGAGATGCGTCCTTCTCCGACAGTTGTAATGATAACTGCATACGAGCGGGTCAAAGACGTAGTCGTGGCAATAAAGCACGGAGCTTTCGATTATCTTGTAAAACCGGTCGATCTCGATGAATTTGAATTAACCATCCAAAATGCTCTCGAACACGCCGGTCTGAAAAATGAAATCAGCCGGCTGCGCCAGGAAGTCCAGAGGCTCCAGGGAGTCGATATGATGATCGGCAAAGATCAGGCCTTTCTGGATGCACAGATGCTCGCCATAAAAAGCGCACAGAGCCGTGACGCTGGTGTTTTGATACAGGGGGAGAGCGGGGCCGGCAAGGAGCTCTTTGCCAGGCTCATTCACACGAGGAGCCCTCGGGCCGCGTATCCGTTCGTAGCCCTCAACTGTGCGGCTTTTTCCCCGGAAATCATAGAAAGCGAGCTTTTCGGACATGAAAGGGGAGCTTTTACCGGCGCCAAATCGGAAGGCAAAGAGGGCTTGCTCCAGGTTGCCGATGGCGGCACCCTTTTTTTGGACGAAATAGTGGACCTGCATCCGGAGATCCAGGCCAAGTTGCTTCGGGTAATGGAAGAACAGGAATTTTTCGCCGTGGGGGGCACCCGGAAAAAAAAGGTGGATATCCGGATAGTCTCAGCTTGCAACCAGGACCTCTGGCACGTTGCCGAGGGGGGCGGTTTCCGCAAAGATCTCTTCTTCAGGCTTGCAACGATAAAGATAAGCCTGCCTTCTCTGCGGGAACGGCGCGAAGATATACTCTCACTTGCTTGTGCATTTATGGAGGAGTTCAACGATAAATATGGGAAAAAGTTCCGAGGCTTCAATCCCAAAGCTGAAAGGCTTTTGATGAATCACTCGTGGCCGGGAAACATACGCGAGCTGCGCAACAGCATCGAACGTGTGGTCCTGTTGGAAAATGACGATACGATTGTAGGTCGTCACCTTCATTTTCTCGACTCCGACCTGGCCGAACCAGGGCCGTTTCAGCCGGAAAAATTCGGCATAGTCTTGCCCGATGAAGGCATTGGTCTCGAGGAAATAGAAAAGCAGGTTATCCTTCAGGCTTTCGAAAAATGCAGCTCCAATAAATCCAAAACGGCGCGCTTCCTCCAGCTTCCGCGTCACGTGCTGCTCTACCGCCTGAAAAAATATGGAATAGAAACTTGAACAAAATGCTCCAATAATCTCCGCTTGTGAACAATATCCTACACATTAGAACTAACGCCCTGAATTCACGGAACTTTCCCAAAAGCCGCCCGGCATGGCGGGTGACTTTTATCCCGGATAGTGTATAATATTGTTCAAACCAGCATCTGAACAGATCCCGGACTAATCGCTCTAAGTTCGCTTCAGGCCTCGATCTCAATAACTCCACTTCAATGGCACACTACTTGCTCAAGTGAAGTCAACGGAGGCGAATGTGCGTGCTGAAAATCTAGTGCTGCTTGTCGAACACGACGCTTCGTTAAAACGCTCTTTGGGAAAATTTTTGGATCGGGCTGGATATGCCTTCAATAGCTGTTCAACAGCGACTCAAGCGCTGGCTCTTGCTAACAAAGCTCCTCCTGATGTGGTGATTCTTGAATATCATCTTCCGGATGCGAACGGTCACTCTCTTATCGAAAAGCTCAATCACGTTGCTCCTGATGCTGTTGCGATTGTTCTCTCTGAATACGACTTCCAGGCTGTAGCTGACGATCTTCATCGAGTGAAAGTAGAAACGTTCTTGAAGAAGCCCTTTGACCTTGCTGATTTTGAAGCTGCTCTGTACTCCGCCTGCGCAAAAGCCGGCAGGAACTCCGCTGAGGGTGAATGGCTACCGGAAATCAAACTCGAAGGCGTGTCCGCCTCCAACTTACGGGGAACTGTTAGAAACCGAAATTGATGTGAACGACTACTCTAAATCGCGCTGAAGCTCTAATTTCCAGGGAATGGTGGATTCTGAAAGGAGAAAGCTCAATTTAATCCGGTAAAGTTCAGTTCTTGCTCATGCTCTGAAATTGTCTCCCTGCTCAACTTGAACGGAAACTCATGCTCCTCTGACCCGCTGATTTCTTATTGGCCCTACGGTCCTGTTAGTGGTGGAAAATCTTTTTCTTTCCTCATCGGTTCTAAAAGTCTCCTCTGTCCGGAAGGCCATAAGGTAACCCCTTATGGCCTTTGGCTTTTTAATGCGGGGTTGCGTTCAATTCGGTCTTGCGAGTGGCGCGTGCAACGTAACGATTCGGCACTATCAGATTGGACAGCGCCGAATCGTAGATTGCGAGTTGTTTTTCAACCCGTGACCCGTAAACCGCCAACCTTGCCCTCCCCCTTCGTGAGGACTTGCCTTTTTGAAGAAATGTATGCGATATTGCTTGGGACTATGATTTTTCCCAACACAGGAGTGCGAAATGGAAGAAAGAAAGCTGAAGATCATCGAAAAAATCGAAGAAAAAGGTATGAGCGTTGAGGAAGTTGCCAAAGCAATTTCCTACGAAAATCCCATGGTGCTTGGACTCTACCTTGTAAAGGACTCCTACCCTGTTCCTGCAAGGATCCTCGACAAAATTGAAGCCTCGCTGGCGAACTGATTTGCAGGCTGTTGGGTGAGCATCCGGATTCGGCGCCGTGCCAGGCTTTACGCGGCCGGCGCCCCGTTCCCCTTGACATATTTTATTCTGAATTCGAAACCCCTGAGCATAAAAGGAACAACATGCCTGTCGCTTTCATAACAGGAGCAACGGGGTTTGTGGGTCACCATGTGGCAGAGGCTTTGATTCACCATGGATGGAGCCTCAGGGCGCTTTGCCGCAAACTTCCGCCTCAAAGCCGCGAACTGCCCGGCATAGCATGGCAGGTGGGCGATGTTCGCAATCCGGACCAGGTAGTTAGCGCTATGTCCGGGGCCGAGGCTGTTTTTCATGTTGCAGCCGATTACAGGTTATGGGCGCGCGATGCTCGTGAAATTTATGAGAGCAACGTAACCGGCACGGTCAATGTCATGCAGGCCGCTTTGGCAACCGGGGTGAAGCGGGTTGTGCATACAAGCAGCGTTGGAGCGCTCGGGCTTATTGCGCATGGGGCTCCGGCCGATGAAAACACTCCTGTCTGCATAGATGACATGGTCGGACACTACAAGAGGTCGAAGTTTCTCGCCGAGCGGGAAGCCGAGAAATTCCTGGAGAAAGGTTTGCCTTTGGTGTTTGTGCACCCGAGCACTCCGGTTGGCCCTGGAGACCACAAACCGACACCCACGGGCAAGATCATCGTTGATTTTTTAAACAGACAAATGCCCGCCTTTCTGGACACGGGGCTCAATCTTGTAGACGTGAGAGACGTGGCCGAAGGGCACAGACTTGCCTTTGAGCAGGGCAATATTGGAGAAAAATACATCCTCGGAAATCGCAATCTGACATTGGCGCAGATTTTTGCCATGCTGGAAAAGATTTCGAGGGTACGCGCGCCAAGGGTAAAACTTCCCTATAAGCCTGTATTATGGTTTGCCGGGATTCTTCATTTCATATCATTGATTACACGCCAAGAGCCGCTGGTCCCGTATGAAGGGGTGAAAATGGCTGCAAAACGCATGTTTTTCGACCCCTCCAAGGCAATCCGGGAACTGGGTCTTCCGCAGACTCCGGTGGAAACGGCCCTCTCAGATGCGGTCGAATGGTTTAGACAAAACGGATACGTTAAAAAAGAGCGGTAGCGGGGAGCGGAAAGCGGGCAACGTTCATATTCCCGCTTATTGCTTCTTGCTTCCTGCTTCTGAAAAGTGAGGTTTTGATGCGTTTTCCAGCCAGCCTTTATGTTTCAATGACCAGCTACCTTATCGGGAAAAAAATCCGTGGAGTTGAGCAATTTCCGCTCGTATTGATGCTGGAGCCCACCCACAGGTGTAACTTGAGCTGTGCCGGTTGCGGCAGGATTCGAGAATACCATGATACCCTTTTACAGGAAATGTCTCTGGAAGATTGCATTACCTCGATAGAAGATGTGGGGTCCCCCGTAGTCACGATTACGGGAGGAGAACCACTGCTTTACTCTAAAGTCTCCGAACTCGTCCAGGAAACGCTCGGGCGAGGCAAACACATCTATTTTTGCACGAATGGTCTGCTGCTCGAAGAGTCCCTATCGCTTTTCAGGCCCAGCCCGCGTTTTACCTGGAACGTCCATTTCGATGGGACCGAGCCTGTTCACGATTCCATAATCGGAAAGCCGGGGGGATTCAACAAAGCCCTTGCCGGCGTGAGAGCCGCCAAAGCCAAAGGCTTTCGTGTCAGCACCAACACCACTGTGTTCCGCGAGACTTCGGTCAGCGATATCGCCAGGCTTTTTGAGCAGCTCACAAGCGCCGGGGTTGACGGCATTCTTGTCGCTCCGGGTTTTAGCTATGAAGAGGTGGTACGGGATGTTTTTCTGACCAGGAGCGAAATCGTTAAAAAATTCCGCGAGATCAGCTCGTGGGCGCGGGACTTCCCGATAATAAGCAGTCCGCTTTATCTGGAATTTGTGTCCGGAAAAAGATCGCTCAAGTGCACGCCCTGGGGAAATCCCACACGCAACTCACAGGGCTGGAAATCCCCCTGTTATCTTATCACCGATACTCATTACAGCACTTTTGCCGAACTGATGGATCGCACCGACTGGGACCATTACGAATCCGGCGCTGACCCGAGGTGCTCCCAATGCATGGTCCACTGCGGGTTCGAGCCGACTACCGTACGCCAGATGGGCTTCAAGGACCTCCTTCGAATGCTCAAGTGGAACCTGGATGTATGAACTGCTGAGACTTCTGTGGGGGACCATCCTGCTTCGCCCCTATGTTTTCGCCTTCCTTGCCGTGTACCTGGTTGCAGGTTGGCGCCATATCGGCTGGAAACGAACCCTGGCCTATATCCCGGCAGGCTACGCTCTTGCATGGGCTTCTGAATTCTCATCAATTCATTGGGGATTTCCTTACGGTGACTATTTTTACATACAGAACACCGCGGATAGGGAGCTATGGGTTTTCGGGGTCCCCTTCATGGATTCGCTCTCTTATGTTTTCCTGTCCTATTGCAGCTACTCGCTGGCCCTCTTTTTGTTGAGCCCGGTTACCTTTCGATCCGGCAATCTCCTTACGCTCGAAACGACTCAAATTCGGCGATCACGCCACGTCCTGATTCTTGGGGCGTTCCTTTTCATGCTGCTCGACATAGTCATCGATCCCGTGGCGCTTCAGGGAGACAGGTGGTTTCTGGGCCGGATTTACGGATATCACCATGAAGGGTTCTATTTTGGAATCCCGATGAGCAATTTTGCAGGCTGGTTTCTTGTAGGGGTTGTCCTGGTGTGGGCACTGCAGGTATTGGAACGGATACGTTTACTGGATTCTAAAACTCACCTTCCTTCAATCCGCTCATCATGGATGAGGCTGCTGGGGCCGGCGCTTTATTTCTCGGTCCTTGTTTTCAATATCGCCGTCACTTTTTATATAGGCGAGATGCTGCTCGGGTTGGTGGACGTGCTCCTGTTTGCGGCACTTCTCGTACCGATTGTTTGCTTTACTATTTACAAGCATTTGAATCTCACTCCCGTTCAACCGTGATTCCGCCGGCAACCTTTTTCAGCACCGGGGCGGGAATCCCCAGAAAGGCCGCGAGCGACCTGCAAAGATTTCTTGCAGCCAATCTGGACCTGCGCCATGAAAGATAAAATGACTTCAGGACGGCCGGCCTTCTTATTATCGTAGCAAGCACACCCGTGATCCTGACCCTGCCGTGTTCATCGGCAATATCGCTCAAATCGAACCCGAGATCATCGCCTATGGCATCGCTTATGGCTCTGAAGCAGATAAAAGGGAGCTTGTAATTGAAAGCTATTTCGGCCACCGTAGCGGTTTCCATGTCCAATACCGCATGTTGGCCGGAGGCAAAGTTGGACAGTGCCTGCTTGTTTTCGGCGGTTTGGGCGGTAAGCGAGAGAACCTGACCGATATGATTTTCAATCAGGAACCGACACAATTCATCAGGAAACCTGAACCGGTATGCAACTGGCGAATTGAGGGATTGAGGTATCGCGGGATTTTCGGAAGAAAGTTCTCGGGTGCTCGAAATAGAGCAAACAGCCCCTACCGGCAGACCCGGATGAAGGCCTCCTGCAAAACCCGAAAATATGAGTAGATCCGGGGCGGATGCGGCCAATTCGGCTCCAAGGGCTTCCCTGGCCGACCCTGGTCCCATGCCGCATTCGATCAGCAAAATTTCCTTGCCCGGCAGGTTAAAGGCGAACTTCTTGAACGGTCGTCTCCCAAGCATACGCCAGGAGGGAATAAGCTTCTTTAAAGGCGAGTATTCCTGAGGCAGGGCCGACAATACCAGGATTCGGATCATTTTCGAAGTTCCAAAGATTTTGGATCTCGTCTTCGCGAGAATCTTTGAGTAAAATCGGTAAAGATTCCGTCGGCTCCCATCATTAAATACGCCCTGGCCAGCCAGGGATTGTTTAAAACCCAGACCAGAACGCCAAAACCCTTTCGCTTTAATCTGCGAATTTGCCAGGGACAAAATGCACGCAACGCGGGATTGAAGGTGAAAGCGTTCAACTCGAGCATCAAGGCGGTGGGATCGGATTGAAAACTATTCACAAGAACTCCTGTCATGATACTGCCATCCAATTTCTTAATGCGCGCCAGGTACCGATGGTTGAAAGAGGAGACCAGGACTTTTTCTGACGCGTTAAGTGAACCGGCCAGACCGGCAACTTTATCCACGATCGCTTCGCCCCCCGGCAAGCCGGACAAATCCTTGATCTCTATGTTAAGCAGCCAATCGGTTTGAATCGTAAACTGAATTGCTTCCTCAAGGGTCAACAGGGTCTGGCCGCAGTACTTTGCCAAATCCGATGGCGAAATTTCACCTGCGGCAATTTGCCCGAAAGGGTCGGCTTTGCCGAACCAGGAGCCAAAATCCAGAGATTTGAGTTCATCAAGAGTGAAATCGTTAACGAGCCATGGAGCCCGGTCCGGGAATTTGCTCATTGCGTCCGAGGTTCGCTTCAGGTCGGGATCATGAAGCACTACGACTTCTCCGTCCCCGCTCATCCGTACGTCGATTTCCCACATCTTCGCACCTGAAGCATGGGCAAGCCGTGCTGCAGCCAGAGTATTTTCCGGGGCGAGCGAACGCGCCCCGCGGTGCGCCGCGATTAGACAGCCATTTCTGACTGCATTTACGATATCCTGGCTCATAACGCCGATCCGGGCTCATTGACGAAAAAATTGCAAAACAAGTAAAACAATAAAAAACATGTAGATTTTACTGCACGTTATTTGAAAATTACTGTAATTTACTACCGGTGATTACTGTCTCTACCTGATTGTTTCTGAGCCTAATAAATTGGACACTACGATCGCCAAGAGTTGGTTTCCTTAGTAAACCTATTCCCCGAAAGCCAGGCCCCCCTCCCTCCTCCTGGCTTTCACCTTTTTTAAGCCCTGTAATGACCCCAATCAGCATAAACTTATGATCGCGATAATTGCATTACCATTGTTTTGCCAGGCTAACAATCGCCATTTTAGATATAGAAGGATGAGGAAAAGATGAAATGAATATAGCCCTCGTTTTTCCGCCTTTCCACCTGGATCAGATGTACAGCCTTCCTCCACTGGGGCTTATAAATCTTGCCACGGTCCTGAGACCGTCCCATCACCGCGTGAGAATTTTCGACTTTCCGCTCGCCATTCGCCAAAAAACGCTTTCCATGGACATAAATATCTACCGAAAATGCGCAAGACAGATACTGGAATTTGCACCCGATACGGCAGCCTTTTCAGTCCAGTGCACAACATACCCTCCAGCCGTAAGGATCGCCGAGGAGATCAAGCGATTAAACCCGCTGGTCAAGATAGTTTTTGGCGGACATAACGCTTCATGTGTAGACGAGCTTACCCTTTTGCGGTTCCCATCTATCGATGCAGTCGTTCGAGGCGAAGGGGAAATGACTTTCCCCGAACTGATCCGGGGGTTCGAAGGGCGGATTTGCCTGGAATCGGTAGCCGGCATTACCTTCCGCGAGTTTGACGAAATAATCAGAAATCCTGACAGGGAGTTGATCGAAGACCTCGATTCCCTTCCCGTAGCCGACTATACTTTTGTGCCCCCTCTTCAGGAATACCGGGACGCCTGCGGCATCAGCCGCGCGATTGCCATCATGGAGGTCGGCCGGGGATGTCCGCACCGGTGTGTTTATTGCTCCCAGTCGATCATGTGGAAGCGAAGAACACGCACATTTTCAACAGGAAGGCTCATAAGGGAAATGGGAAACCTTGCCGAAAACTTCGGCGCCGAGTGCTTTCTGCTCGCTTTCGACCAATTTACAGCCAGGAGAGGATTTGCGGAGCGGTTTTGCCGCGGCGTTATAGACGCCGGATTGAACCATTTTCCGTGGTACTGTATCTCAAGGCTGGATACCGTCGATAAGGACCTTTTGAATTTGATGCGCAAAGCGGGATGCGAAACGATGTGCTACGGGATCGACTCGGGGTCCAAAAAAACGCTGGCCTTTATTCGCAAGGACATCGACCGGGAGATCCTTTTTGATAGAGTCAGGGAAACGACCGAAGCGGGCATTATTCCAACTTTGAGCTTCGTGATCGGATTTCCCGAAGAGAGCAGGCAGGACCTCGAGGAGACCCTCGATTTGGCGCTGAGGTCGGCAGCCACCGGAAATACGAACATCCTGGTGCAGATGACCACAATTTTGCCCGGAACTGACTTGTACGAAAACTACAGGCAGAAATTGGTTCGAGAAGTGGACACATATTTTTCTCTTGGCATTGAGTTCGACCGGGGGAAAAGAATTGCCTCAGACGATGCTCTTATCGACGCCGATCCGGCCGTTTTTTGCAGCTTTTATAACCTGCCCTGCCCTGCCGCTGCTCTTGAAGAACTTAACAAAACGGCAATGTACTTCACCATAATTACGACCCTATACCCCAGAAGTTTCTTATCGCTGAGTCTTGAGTTAAACCGGTCCATACTTGATCTTTTTTTCGGCTTTATCAACCGGGTTGCCGAAATAAACGCCGGGACGCTTATAAAAGCCGCCCTTACACCCGGGACTTGCCTCGCACATTTTAGCGATTTCGCCTCAGAATGTCTTGCCCGGCGCGACATTGTTGTGCGGGATTACATACCCGAACTGGTAAGGTACGAAACATCCCTGCTTCGTGCCGGAAATGCCGGGACCAAGCCTGCGCCATTTCACATAGACTCATACAGGACGTGCGATCTGAAACCTGTGCGCAGTGAAAAGATTTCCATCGAACAGTTCACATTCGATATTCCTGGTCTTATCTTCGAATTCAAGTGCGGCCTTTTTCCGGAAAAGTGTCCTCGAAGGGACGTTTTCCTTTCCTTCTCTCACGCGTCGGCCGGCACGACGGAGGTTCGCGAGATCAACGAATTCGGCTTCGACTTTCTCCGGCTGTGTGATGGACAGCGGAGTTTAGAACAAATAACCTGTCAGCTTTACTCAAAATACGGAGCAAATAAAGAACGCGAGGAGTTCGCGGCCATATGCGCGGAAGCGGCGGAAACCCTGTCGAAACTTGAAATTCTTGCCCCGTTCGCACCCGCCCAATCCTGATTTGAAAGGAGGTGAAACTGATGCTCCAGATAAAGGAAATCGAGAAGAAGGTCGTTGTTGCCGGCGTAAATGAAGCATCGACAACTTATGTCGTGCCGACCTGACATGCCCCGACGGAATCTCCGGTTCGGAGATAAAGGCTTCAGAAACCCGTTCGAAAGCCGGGGTGCGCAGAAATGTGTTCCCTGGTTCTTTTTTGGAGAAAAATCTTCAGACACGGATGGACACGGATAAACACGGATGGGAAAGCAACTGAACAAACTGGATCAAAGCAGGAAATGTGCTGTTATTGCATTTGCCTATCTCTCTATATCCGTGTCCATCCGTGTCAAAGAACTTTTTGGGGTATGCACGCATGAATAGCTCGCCACAGATCGAACCCGCCGGGACGGAGGCGGATTTCAGGATCGACGGCCATGTCGATGTGCTCTATCAAATGTTCGAATCCAAATCGAATGTGCCTTTCGAAGAACTGAGCGACGGTGCCGTAACGCTGGAAAAGATGAAGAGCGCAGGCGTGGCTGCGGCGGTCTTCGCTTTCTATTGCCCAGACTTCCATAATGGCGCCGGATCGGCCGGTTTTCTCTCAAAACTTCTCGATTATGCCGAACAGTATCTTACAGGGCTTGTTCATATTAAATCCGCCAAAGATCTCAACAATTGCATCAGCCAAAAAGAACCCGGGATGATTTGGCTGATCGAAAACGCCGACTGTTTGTTGGAGTTCGATCGAGGTAGGCTCGCTCAGGCAGGCATAAGGGTGGCCGGCCTCACCCATATGGGAAAGAACCGGATTGGCGACGGCAATAATGTCCCCTTTCCGGAAGGATTGACCAGCGAAGGCAAGGCGCTCGTAAAAGAACTTGCAAAAGAAGGTCTTGCCTTCGATGCGGCCCACTTGGCCGACCCCGGTTTTCGCGATCTCACCAGAATTTACGAGGGACCGCTCATCTCATCCCATACGGGGGTGCGCGCACTTTCCAACATCCCAAGAAACCTGACCAGAAGCCAGGTGGCAATAATCATCGAGCGTAAGGGCGTGATCGGAATAGCCGCCGATCCCAAAATGCTCGCCACCTCCGGAGAGGCTTCCATCGACGACGTCTTCCGGCACATCGACTGGATTGCCCAGTCATTCGACGTCGACTCAATAGGTATCGGAACTGATTTTTGCGGCTTCTTCACCCCTAACGCGGGATTTGAGGATATCACCAGGCTGAGCAGCCTAGCCCGCATAATGAGCGAAAACGGATATCCCGAACCGGCCATTAAAAAAATAATGGGGGGAAACTGGCGCGTTTTTTATGAAAAGCTTTTTAGACAGGGTTAACTTAGTAACTGTCCAAGGCCTCACACAGCCTTTTGATGTCGCTTTGATCATTATAGAAATGAGGTGAGAGCCGGATGAGGTTTCCTCTTTGAGCGGCCAGCACTTTTCTTTTAAAGAGATGCTTGAGAAGATTTGCGGCATCATCGGGCATAAAGCTCAGAATTGCCGACCTGTGTCCGGGTTCCATTGAACTGATGAGGCGGAAATTCCTCCCTTCAAGCTCCGATGAAATTATATCGTTGAGACCCGAAATTCTTTCGAAGATGCGTTCGATCCCTATTTCGAGCAGCATGTCGAGTGCTGTTCCAAGGGCCGTGATTCCCGCGACATTGAGGGTCCCTGCTTCGAATCGGCGGGCATCGGTTTTCAATTTCAACTCGAGATTATAGAAATCCTCCTCATTTTCGACACTTCGCCATCCGACTCGGGCAGGGTGAATCAGATGGTCTGCCTCCCTGGAGACGTAGAGTGCTGCGATTCCCATTGCGCTTAGGAGCCATTTGTGGCCGCCGCAGGCCAGGAAGTGAACCCCGCAGCTTTTGACGTCCAAAGGTATCGCCCCAAGGCTCTGTATTGCATCTACACAAAGCAAAATTCCCTCACGACGACAAAAATTCCCCAGTTCTTCCAAATCGCATCGAAACCCGGTAATAAAATCAGTCGAACTCACAGCGATAAGTTTTGTTCCGGGCTTGATTCTTGCCGTGATGTCCGAAAGGTCGAAGCGGCCCTCTTTTCTTTGAATGAAAATAATCTCGACCCCGAACTGTTCCAGGTTCAACCAGGGATACACGTTTGAAGGGAAATCGGGCACGGGCACAATAATCTTGTCGCCGGGCTTCCACGAAAGTCCGCCCGCCACTGTGCTCAGTGCTTCGGATGTGTTGGTGGAAAAACAGATTTCCGAGGGGTCCGCGTTTATAAGCTGCGCAAATAACAGCCGGGTCCTTTCAACCGTTTTCATCCATTCCCGGTAAGCCATAAACCCCTCATTGCCGAACTGGAGCATCAAATCGCTCACTGCCTTTATTACCCGCACCGGAGGCGCCGAGGTGGAGGCATTGTTGAAAAAGGAATAATTGTTCGTAATGAGGAACTCACTTCGGTATTCGGACAGGTCTTTCATCATTGCCCTCCCGCTGATCTTGGCATCGGACCAGCCAACTCTGCTGACTTATTTTTTCACGCGAAGGCGCGATTGACAACCCGGCCGCAACCCGTTGATTCGTTCGAGGGGCCACGGTCGATCTTGAGACGCGAAGAAAAATAAAAAAACACCGCAAAAACTGCACCGTTGCCATCGGACCATGCAGGTAAAAATAAGTTCTTCTTCGCGTCTTCGCGGCTCCGCGTGAAAATCCACGATTCCTTGCAGCTTGCGCCTTCGCGTGATAAAATCATAAAGATTTTATAAAATCATTTTGAAAGGGGATAGCAATGCAAAGAAGCACAGTTTTTCAGAGAGACAGCGAAACAACTGCTGTTCAGACTGAATTCATTCGCCGAGTGTACAACTGGATGGCCCTCGGATTGGGGGTCACTGCACTTACTGCTCTTTTTGCCATAAACAGCGGGCTGATTTACTCTCTTCTCAGCCCGATGGTAATGCTGCTGCTGATAGTCGGCGAGCTTGGCATTGTAGTCGCGCTAAGCGCCGCAATCGGCAGGGTTCAATCTGCGACGGCCCTGTTCATGTTTTTCGCCTATTCGTTTCTAAACGGCCTGACACTATCCACTGTTTTTCTCATTTATACAAAGGCATCCATCGCAAACACCTTTTTTATAACAGCGGGAACTTTTGGCGCCATGAGCCTTTACGGATACACCACAAAGCGCGACCTGACCTCTATGGGCAGTTTCCTCATGATGGGCCTCATCGGGGTAATAATCGCCTCGTTCGTTAACATCTTCTTCCAAAGCCCTGCTTTCTATTGGCTCATAACCTACGCGGGCGTGGCAATTTTTGTCGGGCTTACCGCCTACGATGCCCAGGCCATAAAGGCAATGGCCTACGCCGGATTTGCCGGGGTCGAGGAGGAGCGAAAAGGAGCTATCATCGGCGCACTGCGCCTTTACCTCGATTTTATAAACCTGTTCCTGCTATTGCTGCGCATATTCGGAAGACGAAATGACTGAGGGAAAACGGATTCTCATTATCGGGGGCGTAGCCGGTGGCGCTTCATGTGCGGCACGGGCCAGGCGGCTTTCAGAAGAGGCTCGGATCGTCCTTTTTGAAAGAGGCCCCTTCGTTTCTTTTGCCAATTGCGGACTGCCTTACTACGTGGGTGATGTAATAGCAAAGGAAGCGGCCCTGCTGGTAGCTTCCCCCGACCTGTTCAGAAAACGTTTCAATATCGATGTCCGCCTCAATTCTGAAGTGATATCCATAGACAGGGAACAAAACGAAATAGAAGTCGAAGACCTTGCGGGCGGGAATATATATCGCGAGAAATACGATGCCCTTGTTTTGTCGCCCGGCGCTTCGCCCGTCAGGCCCCCGGTTCCGGGGGTGGAATTGCCCGGGATCTTTACCATCAGGAACATACCGGATACCAGGCAGCTCAAGGAATGGATTACAAAATCCAAGGCCAGGCGGGCGGTGGTGGTCGGCGGGGGCTTCATCGGTCTTGAATTGACTGAAAATTTAGCCAGGCTGGGGTTGAAGGTAACCATAGTTGAAATCCAGCCCCAGGTTATGCCTCTATTGGATCCGGAGATGGTTGCCCCGGTCCACGATGAATTGAAGCGGCAAGGTGTTTCTCTCCGCCTCGAAGACGCCGTCACCGGCTTTGAGATGCTGCCGGACGGCTCTATTTGCGCGCAAATGAGATCAGGAGATAGTGAGGAGGCCGATTTGGTCGTTCTCGGTGTCGGGGTAAGGCCTGAAACAAAACTCGCCCGCGACGCCGGATTGGAGATTGGAGAGCTTGGGGGCATCAGGGTAAATGATAAAATGATGACGAGCGATCCCGCTATCTGGGCTGTGGGAGATGCGGTTGAAGTCCGGGATTTCGTTACCGGCAGGTGGGCGCTCATGCCTCTTGCAGGACCGGCAAACCGCCAGGGGCGAATTGCAGCGGATGTGATCATTGGTAGAGACCGAAGATTCAGGGGAAGTCAGGGAACGTTTGTCTGCGGCATGTTCGGCTTGACAATCGCATCCACCGGTCCGAGCGAAAAGACGCTGAGGATGTCCGGTCTTTGGGACAATTATGAGAAAGTTTACCTGTTTCCCGCACACCATGCGAGCTATTATCCGGGAGGCAAGCCTATAAACCTGAAACTCATTTTCTCAAAGGACATCGGACAGGTGGTGGGAGCCCAGGCCGTCGGCCGTGAGGGAGTCGATAAGCGCATAGATGTCATTTCGATGGCGATTCAAAATAACGCGACCGTTTTCGACCTCGAGGAAGCCGAATTGTGCTACGCCCCGCAGTTCGGTTCCGCCAAGGACCCTGTCAATTTAGCGGGAATGATCGCATCCAACGTAATTCGCGGGGATGCCCGCATCACCCAGTGGGAAGAACTGGAAAACTCCGATGCTTTCATCCTCGATGTGCGGGAGCCTTCGGAATTTGCAAAGGGCCACGTCGACAATGCCGCCAATATTCCACTAAACGACCTCCGCTCCAGGATGGACGAATTGCCCAAAGATCGCGAAATCTGGGCTTATTGTCTTGTCGGCCAAAGATCGTATTATGCCGTAAGGACCCTTTGTCAGAACCAATTCGACGTTAAGAGCCTGAGTGGAGGGTATAAAACGCTCCTGCTCCGGAAGGGTTTTGTAAAGTGATTGAATCTCATCTTCTACCTAAGCAACCGTTTTTTCATAGATTGTGATTGGCTTCTCATAGCTTATGATTTAAAATCCCGGTAACTGGAAAGCAACTCGCAAAGGGGCCAAAAAAAGTATGAAGTTTTCGAGGCTGGGAGCAGCGATCCTGCTTTTGATCGCGATGAATATGGTCGTCTGCACCGGCATGTTGCAACCATCTGCAATGGTTTACGCTCAGGAACGGGCTGTCGACGACGAAATACCCCCTTTTGAGAACCGCCTCGAAACGGACCACTTCGTTCTCAAATGGACAAATAAGAGCTATCATCCGCGTGACGATATCAAGGACCCGGAAATTATAAAGGAAACCGCTGAATACCTCGAAGAGGCGTGGGCAAAATATATGGACCTGTTCGGAAGAGCCCCCTATACGGCGCCCGGCAAGAACAAGGTAGAGGTGATTTTTCGAGATATCGACTGCTACGGCGTTGCCGATCCCCCGGATGGGCCTATCCAGTTCAGTTCGACTGCCTGGGTAGACAAAAAAACCAAAGGAATCCGGAGGCCTACCTCGGCTCACGAGTTATTTCATAAATTGCAGTACGCATACGGTTTCAAAACCAAATGGCGGCCCCCAAAACCCTATAAATGGTTTACAGAGGGCACCGCGGCCTGGTCCGAGGTCTACGTGTGGGGAATGGTCAGCCGAACCGAAAAGATTGACGAACTTTTCAAAGACACCAACATGGACTTTTTTTATGAGGCCGAAGATACGGCGATGCCCTTCTGGATCTACTTTGTCCAGGGCAATCAAGAGCATCCGAACAACCAGCTAATGCGGAAGTTTTTCGAAGCATGCGAACGGCTCCACGATGGACACCTTGCTCTGCAAGAGGTGGTGGAAGAAACATACGGACCGATTGACCGCTTCCTGGACGACTTCGCGAAGGCCCGCAAAACCGGATTCTGGGGCGGCCCCTGTGATGCCCCTTACAAATCCATCCTCGGGCCCGAAGGAACAGACCTGGTTGCAGAGGTCAAGGATCTCCAGCGAAAATTGAGCGGAAGTAGAAAAGCAACTTCATTTCCATTCGAAATTCGTAATTTCTGAGCCCCCGCAAAGATAAGCTTTAGACAGGATTAACAGGATTTACAGGATTAAACATAAAGAAAAACTACGACTTTTGAACTGCTGTGCCGGTGATGCCATACGTTGAGACGATCAACCAGCCAAAGATGCGCCACCCCATGTTCGGCATAAATGATCATTTTGTCTGTACGGTCGCGCAGGGCTGTGCCAGGTGAAAGAATCTCACATACCCAGTCCGGGACAACCTCGATCTAGTTGTGTTCCAGTTTTTTCGGAAACCTCTCCTTCCTCCAACCGGCAAGATCCGGAACAATGGTGTGTTCTCTCAGTTTGATTTCAACCTCTGCGAGAATGATCCACCCTCCTGGCCCGCCTTCGCCAAAGTCATACGGCGGACCAATTCTCATACTCAATGCAGATGCCGTGCGTATGTGCCTTGGTGACGGCCTGGGAGTGACAATTAATTCTCCGTTGATGATTTCTCCGGTCATATTTTCCGGAATATCGTAGAGGTCTTCGTAGGAAGCTTTCTTTTTTGGGGGATCAGCCATTGGCGCGCTCCACTCTTGTCATGTTTCTCGAATTCAACAATATAGTCATATTTTTTCTGCTTTTGCTATAGCTGCATAGCTCCCGGTTCGTGAAGAGCGGATAAAATAACGGGCTAAATGCTTGCAGGCAGGTAATCCGGCGTTAATCCGGTGGTTCGGATGGGTAGTAATTCCGGAGTCTTCTGAGAGTATCTGATGTCATACGCGAATTGGTCCTAAATGCTATACGGAGGACGGAAGACGGGGGGAGGAGGGAGGAAAATGGATGTCGACCCCGCCCCATGAGCCGCGACCCGCAGACCCCGGACGGAGTGAGGCGTAGACATTTTCACGCTATATTTTTGAAGGATCACCTCTCCAGGCTGGCTTAGAGTGGCCATTGCAATGCAAAATAGAGTCTTTAAGCCACGAAAACGCCCTGTCCGGCGCTTCTAATCGCGGAAGATCAAGTAGTTTGCGCGGCCCGTCCTCAAACCGCAAACCGCAAGTTCTTCCACACTCCGTCAAGGTTTTCAATAAGGTTGAGCATTATGGCCAAATCTGGGGTCCTGCTGATGGAGCAGCGCCCTTGTGCGCTCGTAAAGATTCGCACTTGCGGCTCTTGCCGGAGCTGACTCCACGTCATAGTAGGACTTGAAGATTTCGCTGATCGACACGATTTCCGGCAGCACATAGACTATGCCGCCCCTTCCGGTAAACGTCGGACTTACCACCTTATCAAAGAACTTTGCGGGAACATTGATGCAACCATAGGAGATACGTTTGTCGCGCGGCCCTGGAGTGGCCAGGCGTTCCAGACGGCGCTCCTTGGGGTTGTTCGTAATCACCCGGTGCAGGGAAACAGCATCTATGTAGTCCACCCAAAGGACGTCTTTTCCCTTGAAATTGTGGCCCATCGAGGCCACGAAGCGGCCCGCCGGTGTGGTGCGTTCCTCGGGACGAATGTCCGACAATTTCCGGTTACCGATACCCGGGACGGAGTAATCACCCCGTGCGATGCCCAACAGGACTTGGGCCGCGCCGAGAAGTCGTCCACGGGAATCGAATACGAAGACTTTGGCGTCTATCTTGTCGACGATTGCGAATGCCATGCCGCGATTGTCGCCCGAGTCTACGACCCAATCTGCCACGTGCTGGGCTGGATCGGACCTATGCTCCCCTTCGAAGTCCGCCTGTTTGGGGTGAGGCGTAGCGGTAGGTCGCGTCCGGACGCCCAAGCCGGCTCCTGAGACTTGATGCGCAGACAATGAACTGTCCGGGTTGAAGAATTGCGGGGTGTTCTCCGCAGCGGCGACTTGGTGGGTGTTGAAACTTACGGCCATCAGGCCAAGGCAAAACCCTATTGCGATACTCAACCCGCTCCCTGAACACTTTATGCGCCTGAATGCCGCCAAAAGCCGCAGCCTGATCTTTTTCACTGTTTTCAATGATTATCCGTGTCGAATCAGCATTGTCATGGAATAACCGCGGGTGGTCCTGCCTCGTGTCTTATCAACGCCGAGGCAGGACACCGGAACTAATCTAGTTGCGGTCCTGCCTATACGCAGGAGCAGGAGCCGGTTGTCTTGGTTGCTGTTGCTGTCTGACTACACGCCTGGTGTAGGTGTAGCGATAGGCGGGGTAAGCCGAATAGTACGAACAACCATAGCAGGGGTAACCATAGTAACCAGAATAACCATAGGAGGGGTAACCCCAGGCACCCCATCCCCAGCCATGGCCCCAATACCCGCCGTGCCACCCCCCGTAGTACCCATGATGGTAACCGCCATAATACCCTCGGAATGAATACGCTGGAGACGCAAGCAGCATCAGCACGGCAGCCGCCACCAGGAACAACGAGAATGATTTGATTACTTTTTTCATAACTTCACTCCTTAAACCGGCGCGGGACAAAAACACAGATAACTGGCTCAACTTCGAAACACGTTTATCAGACGCATCGGTTACTGGTTTTGTCTACAAATCGGTAAACTGTCTCACCGTGGAGAACTTGTTGAAAATAAGTTCCCGACTCCGTCAAAAAAGGAAATAAAAGCCGCACTCCCGGTCCGCTCTTTTGATTCACATACTACAAAATAACTTTAAATTGAAATAACGCAACCAGTTGGCCGTTGCGCAGCGAAGAACATATCGGGACCGCTCCGACTCGCGTCGCGGCATTGAGGAGTGTTGCCGTCAATTGATCCATGGGATGAACATCATCTCGAAAGCCACATCCGCCGCATACCGGTTATCGAGGCGGGCGCCTGTCCTGATGACGGGTTTTCCGGGTCGCAAAAACAGGGACGGCCCGTCAGCTTTTTTCCTTTGACAAGACACTCCTTAGTTGTGCAAAAGTAATCCGTCTTTTCAGCGTACAGCGATCTAAAACACAAATTCCAGGACGAAAGGGGATATGCAATGGCTCGAAGGGGCGCCTTAACCGTCATAATAGTCGTAATCTTGAGTCTGTTCCTCCTTCCGCCCGTGTCATCGAGGGCCGGGGACTGCGAGGATGCCAGGGTGCAGGCGGCGACCGCCGTTATAAGGGAGATTATGGATATTCCCGAGTGTGCAATTCCCCCCGGTCTTTTGCGCTGCGCGCAGGGAATCGCAATTTTTCCCGGTGTGATCAAAGCCGGGTTTGTTTTTGGAGGCCGTTATGGAGTTGGGGTGCTGCTGTTGCGCAATGCGGACGGATGGGGCAACCCCGTCTTTTTCCGCCTGCTGGGAGGCAGCTTCGGGTGGCAGATCGGCGTCCAATCCACCGATGTGATACTTGTAATGAAAAGTATTCGCAGTCTGGATGCAATGTGCGGCGGCAACTTCACTCTCGGGGGCGACGCTTCGATAGCGGCTGGACCCGTCGGCAGGCAAGCAGAAGCGGGAGTTGACATTCTGCTCAGCGCGGAGATACTTTCCTACTCCAGAAACCGGGGCCTTTTTCTGGGACTTTCGCTTGAGGGGGCCTCAATTATGCTCGACCAAGTTGCTACTGCGGCCTTCTATAACGTTCCGGGGTTACTGCCGATAGACATTTTGAGAAGACCCAATTTGATGACAACCCCTCCGGTTGCGGCAGAACTTAGGCGGGTGCTTGATTGGTACTCAACTCATTAAAGACTGGTTCGGCAGCCCTGCGGAGGTAAGCCCAAGCCAATCCAGTAAATCCTGTTGAAGTTTTTTGTTTTTCTCTTTCCCTTATTGGTTTTTGTGGCCGCGTTCGTGAAGAGCGCATAATAAAAGAGAAGACCAAGTGGAAGGAGGGGGAGCCGGAAACATCTTCAGGGGAGGAGATAAAAGGCTTACTGAATAACACTCTATGGATAAGTGTCCTGGTTATCATTCTAAAATGCTACCGCTGTGCTACCATGAGAAGCTACTTCCTGGTGGGGGGATTGATTTCTTCCCAAGTGGGGATACAATGTAATTGTAAGGCCCGGAACGGCTTCTAATCGGAGGAACTGGTGCTGGGCTTGTAGCGCACCTTCATCACAAACTAAGAGGAGGTTCATTGATAGAAGATACATGTCACTGTTGAAGGAGCCTATCGGATTCTCACCTTGTCTGATAGGCTCCTTTTCGTTTCCATCCACCACGTCACGCCTTCATTCACTACTCCGATAATCTTGTGCTGAACTTCCTGGCTTCCCTGAGAGAGCCTCCTGTGAACACCAAAGAGAGGACTTAGTGGAGAGCACTGTTTGACCGCGGGTGCAGCCATAGCCGACTACCCCAACAGACGATGACGTATTACATTACTTCAAAGGATTCTCTTTTGGGAGTGTAGTATGTTACATGACATATATGGCAACCCATTGTTAACCTGGTCAAACCTCATCCTCTTACTGGTGGAAATCCCTTTGCTTTACTTAGCGATAACCTTCAGGATTAGAATGGTGTTCAAAAGTAACAGACCCCTGAGGAGGAGGAAGAAGATATGAGAGCCTTCACTCCCCTGTCCTTCTGTACGTCCTGGAGGAGTTCCATGGGATTTGCCCTTGTTAGCCGGGGTGCATGGAGCTATGGAGTCTTTAAGAGTGAAGAAGGGTAGAGTAGAGAGCACGCGCAATGCCTGCTCTCTGCTCTACCCTTTCTTTTTTTTCACATCTCGATTGTCACCCAATGCCTGTGCCGGTCGTCGAGGCGGGTTAGGCCGGCTTGTTTCGCGGCCTCCAATGCTTCCC
>OMOE01000105.1:0-58260 GCA_900290365.1 Syntrophobacter sp. SbD1
TCGGGTCTCCCGCTACACCCGGAGGCCGCGCGGGCGATGCTTCAAGTCCGCGCCCGATCTTTTCTGAGGGCGGATCGGAATCCGGGGCAGGCTCTGTCAAAGGTTTGAAATCCTCAGCGTCAAACTGAAAGGGAACATTAATAATGGAAGAGAACTCAAACGCTCCAGGAAAGAGTCCGTTCAACCCCCTCCAGCCCGTGCACGAACTGATCCAGGGAGGCGATCCCGACCTGATCTGCATAAAATACGGCATCAGCAAACCGCAGCTCGATAAAATGTTGAGCGCCTACCAGACTTCGCGGCGCGAGGCGGCTGTGGCCGGAGCCTTTACAGCATCGAAAACCAATCGAAATGACCCTTGTCCATGCGGGTCTGGAAAGAAATATAAGAAGTGTTGCCTGTCCGGGCACGAAGAAGCCCGAAAGCTGATACCCAACGAGCAGATGCAGCAAATTGAGGGGCGGGTCAAGGCAAAGGAACAACTGGAGAAGGAAATACGGAAGGGTTTTGAACTTATATTTTCGCAGGAATACGAGCGTGCGGAGAAGTATGCAGGAAAACAGATCGAGACTTTCCCGGAGGATGACAGATTTTATGATATCAGGTTGAGCGCCTGTTTTGCCCTGGGCGACTATGAGGGCGCATTCCGGATTGCGCGAAAAAGATGGCAGACCGCGGTCGAAGAAAAGCTTTTCTTCCAGGAAAACGGCTATCACAAACGTGAGGGAATGAACCGGGAGGCACACGTTCATTTCTACTCTCCCTCCACGTGGCTAGAAAAATTCTGGATCGCTCAGCGCGCGCGCACCTGGCGGGAACAGTACCCGGTATGCGGCGGCTCTCCGTTTTCGGCGCGCGGCGATTTTGCAAGCGCGCAACCTGGCTGCGGCGGCTCGCCGCTCGTTGAAAAGCTTCAGGCTGCAAACGATCTCAAACGCTTTCCGGAAAAGCAGGAAGAAGGGTTCGAAGCAAGAAAGCTGGCCCTTGCCCCCGTCCTGGAAAGTCTTGAGTCGGCAGGTAAAGGGTCGATCCCATTTCTTCTGCCGATCACCTACAATTTTAACTGGGCCAGCCTGTTTGTCCCCGGGCTGCTCGCCGCCTGGGGGGACGATGAGTGTCTTCGCCTTCTCGCAGAGCTTTCCATGTTCCGCTATCCCTATTTCTCGCAAAAATGCCTGGCCTTGCTGGAAGAAACCGGCGAGCGGGCGATACCCGTCATTTCGCTCGTGATGGAAGAAAACGGGGCCTTCGATGAGCTGAAAGCAGGGCTGCTGAACGTGTTGGGAAACGTAGTATGCAAAGGATCTTTCGAAATTCTGGTCAAATTCACTGAACATGAAAACCGGTATTTAACTGCTTGGGCCTGTGAAGCGCTGGCCAGGCACAAGAATTCGGATGCGCTTGCCTTCCTGGAAAACGCCAGACAACGAATGGGGCCATTGAACCAGATCGCGGCGGCCATTGAAGAAATGAAACCAGGGATTTAGGAATTTGTTACAACAGTTGAGGCAAGATTTCGCCGGATTTGCCCAGGATGGAGATGTCGTAGAGATTCGAAAGAGGTGTTGGCTCGAAGTTGATTTCGGCGACCGAGGCGCCGTTGCGTTTTGCCTGCACGCCCATCGAGGCCGCTGGTTGGACGGTTCCGGAGGTGCCTGTTACAATCATGAGATCGCTGTTTCCGATCGCCTCATAGGCGGCATTTAACACCTGCGGCTCCAGCATCTCGCCAAACCAGACCACGTGCGGCCTCAGAAGGGAGCCGCAGGATTCGCAGGCGGGCATCTCGGGAAGCGGGACCCTTCGGTCGTCAAGAACCCTTTGGCACCGGGTGCACCGCACTTTCCATATATTGCCGTGCAGTTCGATAATGTTGCAGCTCCCCGCCTTTTCGTGCAGACCGTCTATGTTTTGCGTGATAAGTGTAAAGTGCGGGACGCGGCGTTCTATTTCGGCAAGGGCGAAATGTCCGGGATTTGGGCTGAGCGGAGCGAGCAGTTCTCTTCGCCAGTTATAGAACTCCCATACGAGCTTCGGGTTTCGGGAAAAGGCTTCAGGGGTGGCGAGATCAACAGCACGGAATTGTTTCCAGAGGCCGCCCTCGCCTCGGAAGGTGGGGACGCCCGATTCGGCTGAAATGCCTGCTCCGGTCAGCACCGTTACATGTCTTGCCCACCACAGCTTTTCTTTAAGCTCTTTGATGCCGGCTTCAGCCCTATTTTCGGCCGATCCCCCTGGATTTCTTCCACTCACCCACTCACCTATTTTCGACATTAGAGCGGAGCAGATCGTCGAAGTAATCGATAGTCTTTCTGAGCCCCTCTTTGAGTGGAACTTTAGGTTGCCAGCCAAGTTTTTCCTGCGCGATGGTTATGTCAGGTTTACGCATCACGGGGTCATCCTGAGGGAGGGGGTTTCTCACCAGTTCCGATTTTGATGCAGTCATCTCGATCACCATATCCGCAAGCTCGAGGATTGTGAACTCGACGGGATTTCCGAGATTGACGGGTCCGGTAAAGCCTTTGGGAGTGTTCATCAGCCTGACGAAGCCCTCTATCAGGTCGTCGACATAACAAAAGGAGCGGGTCTGCTTGCCGTCTCCGTAGATTGTTATGGGTTGTCCGGTAAGCGCCTGTACGATGAAGTTCGAGACCACGCGGCCGTCGTTTGGGTGCATTCTGGGGCCATAAGTATTGAAGATCCTGGCCACCTTGATGTCGAGGGCGTGCTGGCGGTAATAGTCGAAGTAAAGGGTCTCAGCGCAGCGCTTGCCTTCATCATAACAGGACCGAGGCCCAATCGGGTTGACGTTTCCCCAGTAGGTCTCCTTTTGCGGGTGCTCAAACGGATTGCCGTAAACCTCGGAGGTGGAAGCTTGGAAGATCCTTATCTTCAGGCGCTTCGCGAGTCCAAGCATATTGATCGATCCGTGGACGTTCACTTTTGTGGTCTGAACCGGGTCGTTCTGATAATGGATCGGAGAGGCAGGGCAGGCCAGATTGAAAATCTCGTCAACCTCTACATACAAAGGGTAGGTAATGTCGTGTCTGAGAAGTTCAAAATAAGGGTTGCCCAAAAGGTTGAGGATGTTTCTTTTGCTGCCGGTATAGAGATTATCGATACAGAGTACGTCCTGCTGATCTTTAAGGAGCCGCTCGCACAGATGAGACCCCAGAAACCCTGCGCCGCCGGTGACTGCACATCTTTTTCGAAGATGCATGATTTTTGTCCTTCAAAAATTTTAGAGTAGATTCAGGTAGGCTTTCGACCCCGGCAATTATACTCGTTTGCCGCACGTTGACAATCTTTTCCACCTCGGAGACGGCGAAAAGAAAATCCACCGCAGACGCAGAGGCGCAGAGAAAAAACAAAAGCTCACAGGACAAAGAAAGCAAAGCAGTTTAAAGTTGCGGGTTTTTTAGTTTTAATCCTGTAAATCCTGTTAATCCTGTCCAAGTCTTTTCACGGCTCGCAGGATAAGAAGGCACATCAGTTTAAAACAGGATTTAAGAGATTAAAGAAGAAGACAAAGACAAAAATCAGACAGGATTAACAGGATTTACAGGATTAAAGAAGAAATGGAAGCCTGGACAGGATTAAAGTTGTAGGTTCTTCTTTATCTTCGATCCTGTTAATCATCCTCACGAGCTGCGCAATTTACCGTTCACCGCGTTTTGGAATTTTTTCTTCTGTTCTGCGTAATGGTTTTGCTGGGGTCCGCCCACTGAGATCGCTTCGTTGATAGTGGCAAGAGCGTCGGCGTAACGGCCGTTTATGTAATACGCCTCTGCGAGTGTATCCAAAATATCGGCTGTCGGGCTGAGGTCGGCTGCCTGGATCGCCAGATCGAGGGCCTCCCGGGGATTTCGGAAAGGAGATGGGCCTGTTGCATAAAGCCATGCCAGGTTGTTCAAAACAGAGGCGTTTTGGGGATCGTTCATGAGAGCGGCCCTGAGCACCGATTCGGCTTCAGAGTATCTGCCTTTTTCGTAAAGAACCCCGCCGTATTCGGCAAGAAATGCGGCATTGCCCGGATCCTCGGTAATCGCTCGCTCCAGCACTCGAAGCTCGACCTCGGAGTGAAGATTTTTCATCAGCCCGGCCTCGTTGGCCTTCCAATTAACGAACAGAAAGCCGGATATTGCCGCTATGAAGACGAGCACTGAACCGTAGAGCTTAATGTTGTGTCTGCGGATAAGGTCCCGGTTTTTGAAAGCCTCAACGAGGAACTGTATTCTTTGCGTTATACTGAAATGATGCCAACTGGGAAGGTCTTCTATCCTGCCGCTGCGGAACGCGATTTTTTCAAGCGAGGAAATCAGCGGGCGGGGATCTCCCACAAGCTCCATTCCGTACAGATCTGCCTGCCGCTCGCAATTTCTGAGAAAAAATCCAAAGATGAACCGGAAATAGAGGACCATGAGCACAATTACCGGAAGGGCGGAGAGCAGGGAGGCCACTGATTGTGATAACTCTCCGGGCGCAGCCGACCAGTTGAAAATAGTCCTGTTTGACAGGGCGGCCCAAGTTAAAACGTCGCTCAAATCATAGGCGAACAGAATGAACAGGACCAATAGCAGAACGAACAGGAGCATGTGCTTTTTTCGGACGTGTCCCATCTCGTGGGCCACCACGGCCTTGAGTTCGTCCGTGTTCAGAGTCCTCAACAAGCCGGGTGTGATGAGAATATAGCGAAGGCCCGGGAGGATCCCGACCACCCCGGCGGTGAGCATCTCCGATCCAAAAACCGACCAGAGCAGAAGACCGCCCGTTTTGAAGTCATGATCGCTGCAAAATTGTTGCAGCTCGGCCTTTACGTGGTCATCCGGGAGCGGCTTGCAGCCCCACATTCGAATGATCAGCCATGGACCCAACAGGACGAATCCGGTGAGCGTGAGCGATATGAGAATTACCTGCCCAAGATCGGAAGCCATGAAAGAGGGCGCTTTTATGAACTGGAGCAAGTCGGTTGCGATTGAAATGAGAAACCAGGGAACCAGGATGACCGAAGTGAAGGAAAGTTGCCCCTTGATATAATCAGTCCGGGAAATCTTTGCGCCGAACATTATCTGGTAGGTCGTATGGCTCCAATACCAGATCACTGCAAGGTGAATCAGGAAAATGATCAAGCCGGCAATCCCCGATACGGTCATAAACTTGTCATATCCGGGAATTACACGAAGGTAAGCCGTGAGGTTGAAGGCATAAATATATACCGCCAGGAATCCGATGGCTGCAATAGACAGAAGTGTCTGAGCGCGGTAATGGGCGTGGGTGAGAGCGGAAAGCGGCATGCCTTTGCCGGAGGCCTTGCGGAGACGTTCGAAAGTCCTGCGGCAGTAGAAGATAAAGACGCAGAACAGGGCTGCAATGTAAAATGCATCGGGCCAGTAGGCGGCAGGCGGCTTGCCTGTCTGGCGCTGAACGCTGAACAGAAGTAAAACGACAATGAAGTAGATGAGTTGATTATACATTCCGAATAAGCTTTGAGTTTTAAGTATTGAGTTTAAAAACTCAAATTTAAAGCTCAAACCTTAAAATTAAACCCCTTCGCAATAGATTTTCTCAGGCTGAGCTCGTCGCGCGCGGCCCTTTTCCTCGAAACAGTCTTTGCGGACTTCACAGTCGAATTTAACCGGATAGTCTCCGTTAAAGCAAGCGAGGCAAAACGGGTGATTGTCCAATGTGGCCCCGGCCGCCTCCAGCAGTCCTTCGATGCTCAGGTAGGCGAGCGAATCCAGGCCGATAAAGTCCCGTATCTCATCGACTGAGTGGGATGCGGCAATCAGCTCGCCCTTTGTGGAAAAATCGATTCCATACGGGCAGGGGAAGCGATGTGGAGGGCAGCTTACCAGCATGTGCACTTCTTTTGCGCCTGCCTGGCGCAGTGAATTGATCCTGGTCCTGGTCGTGGTTCCACGAATAATCGAGTCTTCGACCAGCAGTACTCTTTTGTCCCTGAGCAGTTCCCGCACGGGATTTAACTTGACCCGGACACTGAAATCGCGCATGGCCTGGCTCGGTTGAATGAAGGTGCGGCCCACGTAATGATTGCGTATCACTCCCATCTCGATGGGAATATTCTTTGCCTGGGCATAGCCAAGGGCTGCGTAGTTTCCCGAATCGGGGAAGGGCATCAAAAGATCGACATCCAAAGAGGGGTTCTCCTTGGCCATCAGGGCTCCCAGTCTTTTCCGGAACATGTAGACGTTCTGGTTGAATATATTGCTGTCCGGCCTGGCGAAATAGATGAACTCGAATATGCAATGAGACGGATGCGTTTTGGGGAAAGGGAAAAGCGAGCGCAGCCCATCTTCGTCTATAATGAGAATTTCGCCGGGTTCCAGGTCCCGGATGTAGGTTGCTTCTATGAGATCGAAGGCACAGGTTTCCGAGGCCAGCACATAGGAGCCGTTGAGTTCACCAAGGCAAAGAGGCCTGAAGCCGTTCGGGTCACGCACCCCGATAAGGGTGTCTTTGGTGCACATGACGAGAGAATAGGCGCCCTGTACCTTCCTGAGCGCTTCCACCAAGGCTTCTTCCAGGCCGTGTACGAGGTTTTTGGCCAGAAGGTGCATGAATACCTCGGTATCCATTGTAGAACGGAAAATAGCACCCTGTCTTTCGAGGTCCCGGCGCAGTTCGTACGCGTTTACCAGGTTCCCGTTATGTCCGATCGCATAGTGATTGTCACCGTGGAAAACCGTGAAGGGTTGCGCATTTTCCAGAAGAGACGACCCGGTGGTCGAATAGCGTACATGTCCGATGCCCAGGTAGCCCTTGAGGTTTTTGAGAATCCGTTCGCTGAATATGTCATGGACCAGGCCCATGTTTTTATGGGTCGTGATCTTATGGCCGTCTCCAACTGCGATTCCGGCGCTTTCCTGACCCCGGTGTTGAAGAGCGTAGAGACCGAAATAAGCCAGTTTGGCGCTGTCCTCGTGGCCGAAAACCCCGAAGATGCCGCATTCTTCTTTCTTGCTCGCAGTGAAAGGAACCAGAATCTTCGGGTCTGGCAGGGTTATGATTTTGCCATCAGAAGCTAGCGAGGTTTCCATCACTGTTGCATCCCTTTTTGCCGTTTTACTGTTGGCATATCCAAAATTTCCCGGTGGTATTCCTGAAGGGTCTTTACATCCCAGTCGCCTTTTTGCAAAGCTGAAATGGCTTCGGCCATGGCCTGCGCCCCGGCAAGGGTGGTTGCATAAGGAATATTGTAAACCAGCGTAGTGCGCCTGATTTCATATGAGTCGGACGTGGTCTTTTTGCCGAGGCTGGTGTTGACGATCAATTGTATCTCAGCGCTTTTGATCTTATCGACGACATGAGGCCGGCGGCCTTCCGTTAATTTGTATACGCGGTCGGCGGGTATCCCGTTTTTTCCCAGGAACCTGGCGGTCCCGGCGGTCGCGATGAGTTTGAAGCCCAACTGGAGAAATTTCTTCGCCACGGGCAGCGCCTTGATTTTGTCCTGGTCGTGAACGCTTATGAAAACCGTGCCGCCCTTCGGCAGGTCGTATCCCGCCGCGGCCTGGGCTTTTGCGAAAGCAATTCCGAAGCTTTCGCCGATCCCCATGACCTCTCCGGTAGACTTCATCTCGGGTCCAAGCAGTGTATCCACTTTCGGAAAGCGCGAAAACGGGAAAACGGCCTCTTTCACCGATATGTGCTGAGGCTCGATCTCCTTTTCAAACCCGAGTTCCTTCAGACTTTTGCCCAGCATGACCTTGGTGGCGAGTTTGGCCAGCGGGTGTCCGATCGCCTTGCTGACGAAGGGAACTGTCCGGGAAGCCCTGGGATTCACCTCCAGAATGAAAACTTGTCCGTCCTGGATTGCGAACTGAATGTTCATCAGCCCGACAACGCCAAGCTCCTGTGCGAGAAGCCGCGTCTGTCTTCTTATCTCATCTTGCAGTTCCCTCGAGACGCTGATGGGCGGAAGCACGCATGCGGAATCTCCGGAATGAATCCCGGCCTGCTCGATGTGCTCCATTATACCGCCGATAACAGTTAACTCGCCGTCGCTGATGGCGTCCACGTCGATTTCGATTGCATCCTCGAGGAATTTGTCTATCAGGATGGGGTGGCCCGGTGAGACGTGCACCGCCGTTTTCATGAATTTTTCGAGCCTGCTTTTATCGTAGACTATTTCCATGGCCCGTCCGCCCAGGACATATGAAGGCCGAACGACCACCGGGAATCCTATCTGATCGGTAGCCTGGAAGGCTTCCTGGATCGTGAATGCGGTTGCGTTTTCCGGCTGCTTCAGACCCAGTTTGTGAAGAAGCTGCTGAAACCGCTTTCGATCCTCGGCCCTGTCGATTGCATCCGGGGAGGTGCCAAGAATTTTGGCGCCGGCTTTCTCCAGCGGGACCGAAAGATTCAGAGGGGTCTGGCCGCCAAACTGTACGATGACGCCCTTGGGTTTTTCACTTTCCAGAATGTGGAGAACGTCCTCGCGGGTAAGCGGTTCGAAATAGAGCTTGTCCGATGTATCGTAGTCGGTCGACACCGTTTCCGGGTTGGAGTTGACCATAATGGATTCGTGTCCTTCTTCCCGGAGCGAAAACGAGGCGTGAACGCAGCAGTAATCGAATTCGATGCCCTGGCCGATCCTGTTGGGACCTCCCCCCAGGATTACCACTTTGGGCCTGCTCGAAGGCTTGGCTTCATCTTCGGTCTCATAAGTGGAGTAATAATAGGGCGTGTAGGCTTCAAACTCGGCTGCGCATGTGTCCACCAGTTTGTAAACCGGCCTTATGCCATGCTCCAACCGTTTCTGACGCACCGCTTCCTCGTCTGATCCGGTAAGTTGCGCAAGCCGCCGGTCGGAAAACCCCCAGGCTTTTGCGGCCCCAAGCTGCTCGGGGTTTTCGAGAAAAGAAGGCCCGGATGCAATTGCCTTCTCCATTTCGACAATTTCCATGATGTGTTTCAAAAACCACGGGTCTATAAAGGTGAGCCTGTGAATCTCATCAAGCGATATGCCCAGCTTGAAGGCTTCCCCGATTTGGAAGAGCCTTTGAGAATTCGGCCTGGAGAGGCTAAGCTTCAACTGTTCCATATACTCGGAATCAATGCCGGCGGGTGGGTCGCAAAATCCGTAGTGGCCGATTTCAAGGGAGCGGATAGCCTTGTGAAGGGCTTCTTTGAATGTGCGCCCAATGGCCATTGTTTCCCCCACCGATTTCATCGAAGTGGAAAGTACGTCGTCTGTGCGGGGGAATTTTTCAAAAGTGAATCGCGGGATCTTCACCACGCAATAATCTATGGTTGGTTCAAAGGAAGCTTTGGTTTCGCGGGTGATGTCGTTTGCGATCTCATCGAGCGAATAACCCACGGCGAGCTTGGCGGCGATCTTGGCGATAGGGAACCCTGTGGCCTTGGATGCAAGAGCTGAAGAGCGGGAGACGCGCGGATTCATCTCGATAACGGCCATGTCGCCGTTTTTAGGGTTGATCGCAAACTGTACGTTAGACCCCCCGGTTTCCACGCCTATCTCGCGCAGAATGGCAATGGATGCGTCGCGCATCATCTGGTATTCGCGGTCGGTGAGCGTCTGGGCTGGAGCCACGGTGATCGAATCTCCCGTGTGTACGCCCATTGCATCCATGTTTTCGATCGAGCAGATGATGACCACATTATCCATGTAGTCGCGCATCACTTCGAGTTCGAATTCTTTCCATCCCAGGACCGATTCTTCGAGCATTACGGAATGGATCATGCTCGCATCCAAACCTCTCTGGGTTTGATCGAGAAGCTCCTCCCGGTTGTAAGCCACCCCTCCCCCGGTGCCGCCCAGGGTGAAGGACGGCCGCACAATCACCGGATAGCCGATTTTATGGGCAAAGGCTTCGGCGTCGTCAAGGTTAGTGACGATCAGGCTTTCGGGCACCCTCAGATTTATATTTGCCATGGCGTCCCGGAAAAGGCGGCGGTCCTCGGCCTTTTTGATTACGGAGGCCGTGGCGCCTATCATCTCGACGCCGTATTCTTCGAGGACGCCCATCTCGGCGACTTTTACGGCCACGTTGAGCGCCGTCTGGCCCCCAAGCGTGGGAAGCAGAGCGTCCGGGCGTTCGCGCCTTATGATCTTTGCTACGACCTCGGGGGTTATCGGCTCCACATAGGTGAACTGCGCCGTTTCAGGGTCGGTCATGATAGTGGCGGGATTGCTGTTTACAAGGACTACTTCATAGCCGTCTTCACGCAACGCCTTGCAGGCCTGTGTGCCTGAATAGTCGAACTCGCACGCCTGGCTTATAATTATGGGCCCGGAGCCGATGATCAGTATCTTCTTAATATCTGTTCGTTTGGGCATGAACTCGGTTTCCTTGAATCCGCATTCTTAATGGCTTATTTCACACCGTGGACCGGGGCCGCCTCGGCCCTGCCTGCATTCTTCTCGATCATTTGAATAAACCGGTTGAAAAGGTACGAGGCGTCATGGGGGCCGGGAGAGGCTTCCGGATGGTACTGGACACAAAAGGCCGGAACCTCCAGGTGCTCCATCCCTTCCAGGGTGTTGTCATTAAGGTTTATATGCGTAAGCCTGACCGGCAGGTGCGAAAGAGAATCCGGATCGACGCTGTAGCCGTGATTTTGTGATGTGATTTCGATTTTGCCCGTGGTGAGGTCCTTTACCGGTTGATTGGCGCCACGGTGCCCGAATTTGAGTTTGAATGTTGTGCCTCCCAGCGCAAGTCCCATCATCTGGTGTCCGAGGCAGATACCGAATATGGGCTTTTTGCCGAAAAGATTTCGAACGGTTTCGATGACATAGTGGACAGCGGCAGGGTCGCCCGGACCATTGGAGAGAAAAATGCCGTCGGGATCACAGGAAAGAATCTCAGAGGCGCTGGCATGGGCAGGGAAAACCAGTACCTGGCATCCCGCCTTTTCCAGTTTGCGAAGGATATTATACTTTATCCCGCAGTCAAGGGCAGCCACCCGGTATCCGGCTACGCCGGGCACCCACTCGGCGGAATCAATTTCATGCCTCTTGCCCTCACGCCACCTGTAAGGTTTGGAGCACGTGACACTTTTTACCAGATCGATCCCGTTGAGTCCCGGATATGCCTGGACCTGGTCCATGAGCTCTCGGATGTCTTCGGTGTCGGTTGCGATGATTCCGCGCATCGCCCCTCTAACCCTGAGGTGTCTGGTAAGGGCGCGCGTATCTATGCCTTCGATGCCTATCTTCCCATGTTCGTTCAGAAAGTCGGCCAGGGACCGGTCGCTTCGCCAGTTACTGGCAAAATCCTGGTACTCCTTCACGATAAATGCTTCTACGTGTATGGCTGCCGATTCCATATCCTCCGGGTTGATCCCGTAAGTGCCGGTCAGAGGATAGGTCATCGCTACGATCTGTCCTTTGTAGGAAGGATCGGTCAGCACTTCCTGATACCCGGTCATGCTGGTATTGAAAACCACTTCGCCCAGCGTTCGGCCTTGGCCGCAGAACGTGTATCCGCGAAAAACGGTCCCGTCCTCAAGTAAAAGAATTGCCTTGGGACGATTCCACGGAAGGATCATAAAAAGTTCCTCTACATTATTGATTTGTGTTGCTATTAAGTCTGTCTTACGAGGAAGACACGCCAATTTTAACGGGTAAGGGCGAAATAGCAAACTCCTTCGAAGGGTAAAAAACAAAATAATCTTCAGTGGTCAGGAAAAGAAAAGACTCTTCTTGACCGATGATCACCGGCAACAGGACTTCAGTGCTCAGAGGTTTTTTGGCTGCTACTGGAGCGGCCATACTATGATAAACTGACAATGAGATGCAATAGGGACTTTTACTTTAGCATTGTTGGTGGGACCGATGACCGAGATCGAGTATACGCGCAAATGCTCTCAATACCTCAGCATTCTTTTGCGAAACAACCCTGATTACGAAGAATGGCTTCTGGGCGAAAGCAACATTAAACGCAAATACCCTCTTACGGGGCTTTATTCCAGTCTTGGGTCTGAAGCGGCAAAGGCTAATTCTTTCCAGGACCTGCTCGGGATATTCCGCCGTTTCAAGCAGCGTCATTTTTTGAGAATAGGCGCAAGAGACCTCTGCGGGTACGCGGGCCTTGCCGAGACGACCGGACAATTGAGCGACCTGGCGTCTGTGGCCCTCCAGGTTGGCTTGGACGTGCTGGCTGCCCGTCCCGACTGGTGGGCCTGGGACGATGAGTTGAATGTGTGGCGGCGGCTAAGGGGCAAAGTGCCGCTCGTTGCGCTCGGGTTGGGAAAGCTTGGCGGCTGGGAACTCAATTATGTATCCGACATTGACCTGATCTTTTTGCACCTGGACTGCGAAGGGGACGGCGAAGGGGACGGCGAAGATTTGACCATGTTGCTCAGCCGCCTCACTCACCGGCTGTCCAGGCTGATTTCGGACCAGTTTGAGGGGGACCGTGTTTTTCACGTGGACTTCCGTTTGCGGCCCCAGGGCAAACAGGGAATGCTGGTGCCCTGCATTAGCGGCGCCCTTGAGCATTATCTGCTTCGAGGCCGCGCATGGGAGCGCCAGATGCTTCTAAAGTGCCGGCCCGTAGCCGGGGAGCGCTCCGAAGGGACCGCCTTCGTACACGAGCTTCGTCCGTTTGTCTTCCGCAGGTTCCTTGATTTTCAGGCAATTGTCGAGCTTCGAGAGATGAGAAACCGGATTCTTAGCGAGGTCATACGGTATACACCTGGAAAAAGGAACTTCGATGTAAAGCTCGGAATCGGTGGGATTCGAGAGGTCGAATTCCTGGTTCAATCGATGCAACTCGTATACGGCGGACGCCACCTGGAACTGGATGAACCAAACACTCTGAAGTGCCTTGAAAAGCTTGCCGGCCTGGGGCTCCTGCCGCAAGGCGCCGCCGGCGAGCTAAAGGGTTCCTATACTTTCCTGCGCAATGTGGAACATTATATCCAACTCGACCAGAACCGGCAGACCCAGAAGTTGCCCAATTCGGAAGAAGGAAGGATGCGGCTGGTATTCGCAATGGGATTCGGAGACGATGAGGTTGCGTTTCTAAAAGCCCTGGAGATGCACTGTTCTATCGTGCACTCCAGGTTCCGGGAGCTTTTTCAGGAGGCTCCCGTCTCCAACGAGGAGAAGGACTTTGAGAATCAAAAGACCCGCGTGAGCACTGGAGAGGTCCAAAGATCATATGCTTTTCCCACCGGGCCGATCGAGAAACTTCAGGAAACGCTGAAGGCATACCCGGCTTCCGTTAAATTTGAAATCGTTCAAAAAATACTGGAAAAATTCTCGAGCGTGTCCGACCGGCAACTTTTGGAAAGAATCCTCGTGCGGGTGGACACTTACTTTGGAAGGGCCGCTCGAAGGACCGGATTGATAAAGCTGTTTGAAACAGCTGAGCCATGGCTTGAGCCTTTTTGCCTTGCGATCGCATCAAGTGAGCTCGTTGCGGAGCTTCTTTCGCATAACCCTTCCCTGGTCGAAGGCCATGCGATAAGGTCCGGGGTCCTCATTCCAGCCCCTCAATGGGAGCAATCCAGCGGCAGGCTGGTCGATAGGGCAGGTGAATATGGAGAAAAGCTCGAGTGGATAAGGAGGCTCAAAAACGAGCGAATAATTCAGTTGGCGCTGGCCGATCTTGGCGGTCTTATCGATTTTGCCGCCCTGGAAGAGGAGCAGACATCCCTTGCCGACTTTGTGATCCGTAATACCCTGGAGGCAGTGAAGGAAAATCTCGGACTGGGTGCCGATTTGCCCATGTCGGTGATCGGGATGGGAAAGTTGGGCAGCGGTGAAATGAGTTACCTCTCAGACCTCGACCTCGTTTTTGTTTATGCCCCCGGAGCAGGCGGTTCCGGCGATCAGATACCCGGAGAAGTTATCAGGCTCATTCAGCGCTTCATGAACATGCTATCCACACCGCTCCAGGAAGGTCCAGGGTACCCTATGGACGTGCGGCTGAGGCCAACCGGGACTCATGGGCCGCTTGTCGTAGCGCGCAAATCATGGCTCGAATACTACGAAAATCAGGCGGATATCTGGGAAATCCAGGCTCTTCTCAGAATACGCCATATTGCAGGAGACCCGGAGCTTGGGCGGTGGATCGATGACAAGGCGGCAGAAATCTGCTGCCGGCCCAGGGCCCCTGAATCGGTGTGGCCCAGGATTTGTCACCTTCGCAACCGGATCGAAAAGGAGCGGGCCGAGGAAACGGAAAAGGAAATAGATTTGAAGCTGGGAATGGGCGGCCTTGCAGACATAGAGTTCATGGTGCAGGGCCGTATGCTGGTCTGTCCTCAGTCCTCAGTCCTCAGTCCTCAGTCCTCGGTTTTTAGTCCTCAGTCCTTGCCTTGCCGGTCTGTCAGGCGGCTGGTTAAAGAATTTTTGAAAGACATTTCAAAACCCGGTATCGACGGCATAAAAGCAGATGAGATAACCGCCGCATTCGGCGCGCTCCGCGCCCTGGACCACAGGACCAGACTTCACACCAATTCGAGCGCTGCCAAACTCGATCCTCAGCGCTTTGAGGCAATGGTTTCGCTGGGGCTCTGGCCCCCCCATTTCGACGGAAGCTCGATTGAAACCTGGCAGGATATCATGCGCCTGAGAAGAGAGGTCAGGGGCGTATTTAAAGGGTTTTGCCCGTAGATAAAAACATGTTGACAATTTAGAGAGTCAATGGGATTTTGACTCGCGCGTTTTTTTCATTCCAAATTTCCAGCCTCTTACAATTGAAGCATTCTCCGGCATTTTTTTGGAGGAAGCTACGCCATATTTATTAGATCATCAAGGTAGGCCACCGGCACTAAACCCTGTCAAAAGGAGTACCTTATGCGGAGAGCAACATTCGTTCTCTTGCCTCTCGTCCTTGCCACCGCCGGCTGTTCTTTTATGATCCCCCCACAAAAAATACCCACGGACCGGGTAAATTATCTTGAAGCCGTCTCTACTTCCTGGAAGGAACAACTCCTGAGTAATCTGGTCAAACTGCGTTACGGTGACACTTTGACCAGTCTCGAAATGACCTCGGTAACCACTTCTTATGAACTCGATGTCGGCTTATCCGTGGGTAATGGCATAAACTGGCGCGCCTTTAGAAATACCACCGGTTTTCACGATACAACGTCCCTGGGCGCCACTGCTGCCTATGCAGACAAGCCATCGATCACTTACGTCCCCATGAAGGGCGATGCATTGTCGAATACCATGCTTGACCCGATAGCTCCCGCGAAAATCCTAAAGAATCTCCAGACCGCCACCCTGGAAACTGCTTCCCTCTTGCCCTACTGCGTTAAATCCATCAACCATCTGCGATGCCTCTCGGACCCTGAATTTTTTGTACTGGCAGAGCGATTTCAGGAGCTCAGTCAAAGGGGGGTAATTCGAAT
Source organism: Syntrophobacter sp. SbD1 (assembly GCA_900290365.1). Lineage (GTDB taxonomy): Bacteria > Desulfobacterota > Syntrophobacteria > Syntrophobacterales > Syntrophobacteraceae > SbD1. The sequence goes on from OMOE01000105.1 coordinate 15,352, forward strand.
AACAATCAAGGAAAAGGCTGACCCGAAGGTAACAACTGTACCCACCGATTATAATGTCACTCTGGACGATAAGAGACACGTGGCAGGGACGAGCGCGCCGGTTAAGAAACCAGGCGTGAAGGCCGGCGCAGAACTTAATCAGGGGAACAACTGCAAGGAATCGACGGACAATAAAGAAGAGGGAAAGCCGGCTAAAGCGATTGCTCTCCTGGTACTGGATAATGGTCGAGCCAAGAGTGAAAATAAAAACGGCCCCCTAGATTTAACGAGCTGCGCAAGCCAAAGTTTAGATGCGTGTGCTAAGAGCAAAAACAAAGAGGGTTGTGTGACCAGGCTTTTAAGTGACTCCGGCATCGAGGCGAAAAACTACCCTGAGGGCGGAAGTTCTTTTTTAATGAAGTGCGTGACCGAAAGTTTAAAGAGTTGCCCTGATAGCGCAAAATCAAAGGACTGTGCGATCGAACACTTAAATAGCTGCGCTGAACCAGTGAGTTTAGAAGAGAAAGTGAAGAGATTCAAGGACCTCTTGTTTCGCGAGGAGAATGGATATAAGCAAGGCGATTCTCATGGCAACAAATGTGCAGGGCAATACGAATGTTACGAAATCATCAATGGCAACGAGGAACTTCCGTCAGATCAATTCTGCGGAAAAATTATCATACAAACCCGGTCGATCTTGCAAACCCTCGTACTTATGTCTGGACTAATAGAGGTGAAGGATGATGAAAAAAATGCCGCACGAAGAGGGTTAGAAGAAAATCCGTCTTACGAATCTCTTAAAAATTTTAAAATTAAGTCGGACGGCCAACGTCCTTCAAACGCCTTTGTAGCCATAAAATACTGCGGCCATTGGTTCTATATTGATAACAGTGACATTTATTCCAAGATTGTTTTTTCCTCCATACTGGGAGTGTTATCCATGGCTGAGACCGGCACAAGCGGAGGGGTCCCGATCCTCACTTTGCCGGTGCAATAAGCACCTCGGGCAGGAACGTTGACTTATCAGGCGCCCGCTGCCGGCGTTCGATCCGCCGAGGGTTGAGCAATGAATGCCGCTCATGGAAGGGAGTTCGCAGATGTGGTGGTCAAAGAAGGAGCCTGAGCATCCGAGTTCGTTCGATACTGTTGTCCTTGACAAGGAAATGGATTCTATACGAGATTCGCGGAAGAAACGACTGCCGCCGCACCCGGATCTTACCAACGATAAGCTCAAACGTGACCTCATCGGGCTGAGCTTTTCGGGCGGAGGGATCCGCAGCGCCACGTTCAATCTCGGCGTGATCCAGGCATTTGCCAAAGATCATCTGCTCCGCCGGGTGGACTATCTTTCCACCGTTTCAGGCGGCGGATACATCGGATCGTGGCTGAGTTCGTGGGCTTACCACCGAAGCCGCAGCAACACGCCCGGCGAGAACCACATCGGGCAAGTAGAGGCCAAACTCAATCGCGAGCCGAAGAACGTCATGGCCAAGCCCGATCCCGAACAAGTGCATTTTCTGCGTCAATACAGCAACTACCTGACTCCGCGTCTGGGAATGCTTAGCGGAGACACCCTGGCGTTTGTCGGAACGTACATCCGAAATCTGTTGCTGAACCAACTCATCCTGTTTGCATTTGTTTTCGCTTTACTGGGAATACCCTGGACTTCAGGTCTCCTGCTCCAACTGGGCTTAGAGAGCAAGTGCGCCTTAAAGGCGACTTCGGTCGTGGGCTTGGTGTCCCTGGTGTGGTTTTTGCTGTTCATCTCGCTGAATGTGAACAGAATCGTCGCCAATCCGCCAAGGACGGTTATGCGGGTGATAGCAGTTCCCGAGTTCCTGTTCTGCGCTCTGCTGACAATCTTCATCTGGTATTATGTGAATCCGGAATCGTCTGCAACCAAATGGATGCACGACAGTTATGTGCAGATGGAATCGTTTCTCACACCAAAGTTTCACTATGTCTGTCCTGCGTTTATCACAAAACGGTTTCACTATGTCTATCCTGCGTTGCCGGTTGTGGCAGTCACGGCGGTGGCGTACCAGATTCTCTGGTTCATCGTCGCTCTGTTCTCAGCATTGCCCGCTCAGGGTTTGTCCGGCGAGGAAAAAACTCTCCGCTCACGTATCCTGTGGGCGCCCGTGCGTTGGGCATTACCTGCAGGATTGTTCGGGGGTGTATTTGTGCTGCTGGGGTCAAAGGCAGTGAAGGGCTGGACGGCCTGGTACCTGCTGACTTTCGGCATACCAGTGGGGGCCCTGCTGGTTCTGCTTGTGGGATGCATACATTTGGGATTGATCGGGAGGCGCTACCCTGACGGACTGCGAGAGTGGTGGGCAGGGCTGGGCGGGACTATTTTGGCGATGGCTATCTGTTGGTTCGCCCTCTTCGTAATGGCGTTATTTGTGCCGTTTGGGATGAAGTCGCTCTGGAGTCTGGCCTCCTCTCCGGCCAAAACTTGGGTTGACAAACTTTGGAAAGCGATGGGGGCTTTGGGAATTACCGGGGCAGTCGGCGGATGGTTGACGGTCACGTTCCGCGGCCTTTTCATCGCGAAAGGTCCAACCTCCGGCGCTCCGGCAACCGGTGCCTCCGGCGCTCCGGAGCACGGGAAGGAACTGCTCGCGCGGCTGGCGCCTCCGGTTTTCGTATTCGGGGTGCTGGTGCTGTTTTCCTGCCTGCTCTACTTGATCGTCTCTTCCATCACAAGCGGACGGTGTGCCGCATCGGCCTTTAGTATCCCCTTATCTTACAACATAAGTTTGGAACCGAAGTCCTTACCACCCGACCTGTATAAGGTTGTCATCTTCTCTTTGGGCTTGTTTTTCGTATCGCGCTTTCTTGGCCGGCGAGTGGACGTAAACGAATTCTCCATGCACAACGCGTATCGCAACCGCCTTGTGCGATGTTACCTGGGCGCAACTAACCCGGACCGCCAAGGGCAGGCATTCACAGGCTTCGATGAGGCAGACAATATTTTCCTGCACAAACTGAATGAAGTCGGGACCCCTTTCCATATCCTGAACGCCACGCTGAATGCGGTGAAGAGCAAGAACCTCGGGCTGCAGGCACGGAAAGCCTACTCGTTCGTTTTTACTCCTCTATACTCAGGCTTCGACTACATAAAGCACGCCGTGGGCGCACAGCCCAAGGAAGTGCGGGGCTTCTACCGGCTCACCGAAGAGTGCTCCAAGAAAGCCTGGCCGTATTCCGGCGCGCGGCTGGGTACGGCAATGGCGATTTCAGGGGCCGCCGCGAGCCCGAATATGGGCTTCTATACCACCCCCGCAGTTTCGTTTCTCCTGACCGTATTCTGTGTCCGGCTTGGATGGTGGCTGGGAAATCCCATGGAAAAAGATTGGTGGGAGAGTGGAGCCCCGAGATCTTCCTGGCGAGCGCTGATGAACGAACTCACCGGTACGACCACGGAAGAGGCGCGCGAGGTGTATCTCTCGGACGGCGGCCACTTCGATAACCTTGGCGTATACGAACTGGTGCGGCGGCGCTGCCGCCTGATTATCGCCTGCGATGCAGGAGCTGACCCAACTTATTCGTGCGTCGAACTCGCACGGCTAGTGGAGAAATGCAGGGTGGATTTCGGAGCGTCAATCAGTATCGACTGGGACGAATTGCGACCCACGCAGCCTCTTTTTCGCGGAGATGCGACAATGCGCGTAAGCAAGAATGCGTTCTGCGTGGGCAAGATTAGCTACAAAGACGGCCATACCGGCAGGTTGATCTACATCAAGCCGTGCCTCAATACGAAATTGCCACTGGATGTGCTCGCTTATGCGCGGACAGCCACCACGTTTCCACACCAGTCAACGATAGACCAATTCTTCGACGAGGCGCAGTTTGAAAGCTACCGTGCGCTGGGATATGCTTGTGCTTCCGCAGCGGCTGCCACTGTGGAGTCATCGATGTGAAGCGACCAGCAATAGCCCGCAGGAAATGATAGACAGGTGAATCAGCGTGTCCTTCATGAAAGAAAGGAAGGGTCAATCTCCGTATGACCCTTTGATACATCACGCTGGGCAAAAGTTCATCACGTTGTGGCGATAGTGAATATTTCGGACCCATCCGCCAGGCTGCCCTCGAGTCCTACAGCAAACCCGTTTGAGTCCTCGATACGGACTTCCCCTGCCAGAGCCGCCTTATACAGACTTTGATCGTAGGCAATGAGGGCGTGCTTTACTTTCATGCCCCGGTAGAGACTGATTTTTTGGCCGTTTACGTAAACGCCGATCTGTTCGCTCAAGCCAAACTCCGCTCTCAACTGGGTCTGCCCGGCCAGTGTTGCGGACAGGCAGGTCTGCGTCAGTTTATGAAAATTATTCTGTTGCGGGCCTGAACATTTATCGGTGAATTTTTGCGGATGTAGTCGGCTACCGCGTCCCGTTGCGGTGGCCCAACGGAGATGTTTAAGCCCCTTTTGAAGACATTGAACTGGTTTCCTCCCGAGGCGAGGAAATCATTTGTCACGACCCTGTAGGTGGCCCGGGGGTCCAGGGGCTTTCCTTCCACTTCCATAGAGGCCACCTTCGACCCCGCGGGCTTGGACAGATCATATTCGATCCGTACACCCGAGACCTGAAGCATATTTTCCGATAAGACACTTTTCTCCAAAAGCTCTTTGATCTGATCTCCTGTGAGGTCCATCGAGACAAGGTCATTGTCGAAGGGCAGGGCGGTAAAGACCGCCGCAAGCGTTATCGGTCCTTTCGCAATATCGGCCCTGATGCCGCCTCCATTCTGGAAGGCGATTCGAGCGCCGGAGGCATCCCGCATTGCATCCGTAACAAGGTCGCCCAGTTTGCTTTCCGAGGTGCGATCTCTGGTAAGATCGGCGGCCGCTGTCCCAAGCACTTTCGAAAACTCGGTCTTAACCTGCGAATCATACTTATCGACGATCCGGGCGACATCCGGATCGAGTTGAGCGCCCGATGCGGATGAAACCAGCTTCAATTCGTCCTTGCGCGTATAGCTGACGATCTTTTTCTTATTCGGGTCAAAAGCAATGTTCAGGACCCCCAGATAGATACCGTTCGAGCCCGCCTGAACTATTACAGTGCCGGATTCGATCACCGGGTCCTTGATTGCCGTATGGCTGTGTCCACCCACGATTATGTCGATTCCTCTTACTTTTGTTGCCAGTTCCCGGTCGGCATCCAGGCCGTCGTGGGTGAGAGCAATTACGATTGACGCCCCTTGCGCCCGGACCCGCCTGATTATAGCCGGCAGTGTCTTTTCGGGAGCAGTGAATGTGAGCCCGGTGAGGTTGCCTGGTTTTGTGGTGTAATAGGTTTCGGGTGTGGTTATGCCTATTACCGCGATTCGAACCTGTTTCTTTTCCAGAATTATATAAGGTTTGACTCCCCGGATGTATGAGCCGCCACTCCTTGTGATGTTTGCGGAAATCACCGGAAAGGAGGCCGATGAAATAATGGTGTGAAGCACGTCCTGTCCCCAGTCAAATTCGTGATTGCCAAGAGCCATGGCGTCGTAGTGCAGGTAATTCATTATTTCGATTATAGGCTTTCCATGAAAGAGATTGGACACCGGTGTTCCCTGAAACATATCGCCCGCTGATAAAAGTATTGTTCCATCAGGGTTTTTTGACCTTTCCCGTTCAATCATTTTGGCGAGGTATTCAGCCCCGCCGACGGGCCTCTCCGGATCGACACTTTTGTCAAGGTAAGGGATTATATGTCCATGAGTATCATTTACATGCAGGATGGTGAGATTGATTTCGGCCTGTCGTGACAGAACCGTCGATGAGAGCAAAAAGGTCAAGGACAGGATTGAAACGACTAAAAAGAAACTTGCGGTTGAGAAGACTCTTTTTTTGAAATTTGGCTGAAATAGCATCGCGTTTCTCTCCGTCATTTTATATCAAATATGTCAAAAACCATTCCAGGCTGGTCTGAATCGCTCTTTTGCGCCATGAATCGTCGCTGATCCGGTGGTCGGCGGTGCGCATCAGGAGTAGTGTTTTGGGATCGTTCAGACGCTCGTAGATCCGCACCGAATCTTTCCAGGGCACGACTTCGTCCAATTGTCCATGAATCAGCAGAACAGGCCCCGTATCCCTAAGGGTGCCCAAATCTGTTGGGGAGCCCAGAGTAAAGCCGTCCGGGAAAATAGCCCGCAATTTCTCGATTTGCTCGGGGTCAGGATCAATTTTGCTGATATCGAAAGGAGCGGCCCATGACACCGTGGCTCGAATCAGTTCCCTGCGCTCGTTAGCAGCAAGAAGGGAAACGAACCCTCCAAGGCTGGAGCCGAGAAGTCCGATGCGTCCGTTCGACCATGACTGTTTTAGCGTAAAACCAATTGCCGCCTCAAGGTCGTGCCTCCTCGCTTCCATTTGGCTCATTGCAGGCCTTGGGGGGGTATAACCGTTGCCCGAGTAATCGAATCGTAAAACACAAAAGCCCGCCTTGCTCATCTCCTCGCCTATGGCGAGGAATTTCGGACTCTCCCTGGAACTCAAAAACCCATGGGAGCAAATTATCACAGGGGCCGGGACTCTCCCCGGAAGGTGGACCACGGCCGAAAGATCCATTCCGTCTGCTTCGATAACCAGCTCTGTACAGGTATCGGACAGAGGGTGTCTTGAATCGGGTAATCCGGCATCGGTTGGTGAGTCTGTTTGATCCATGCGCTACCTGTCTTTGAATCGAACGGCATAGAGGCTCACCTGCTGCGATTCCCCGCCGAACCGGACCGTCTGGACGGTTTGTTTGAATTTGAAATACCTGGTCAGTTCCTCAAAAAAAGCGGGCACATGGAGACTGGAGCTTCTTGCGATAAAAACGGTCCCATTTGGGGCAAGCGCCTTTCTTAAGAAAGAGACCAGAAGCGGATAGGAACTCGGGTCGTAGATTATTTCGGCGCCGAAGATCACTTCATAAGGCCCGTTTATTTCAGGCGTCTCCAAGTCCAACCTGCGCACAGTGGCTTTTGCGCCGTTAAGCAGCACATTGGCTCTTGCGAAAAGCAGGGCGTCCTCGTTAGTGTCAGTGATCGTCACCTGGTGGCCGCAAAGGGACGCATATGTACCAGCCACACCCAGGCCGGCCCCGATCTCCAGCATTTGCTGCCAAGGCACAAGGGGCTGTTTGCCGATGAAGTAGGCTAAAAGAAGACTCGATTCCCAGAGCCTGGCCCAATAAGGCAAGTCCTTCGGGCCAACCTGCTGTGAGTCGATCAGTTCCTCCAGATAGGATTCAAAGTCAGTGAACTGCACGACCTTGAGTTCTTTGCCGCCAACTTTGAGCGGTACAGAGTCCACATTGTACTTTTGCCTGATCTGTTTGAGTAATTCCTCGAGTTCCGACACTATCTCTCCTCAAAGGTTAAACTGGTGCTCCCAATTCCGAATATGTATTATAGCAGTAACTGAAACGCAGGGAGAAGAATATGTCTGAAGTTCTCGTTTCTCACAATATTAGAGGGTCCCACCGCCAGATTCTGAAGGAGATCTTTTCCGGCATGGCGGAGGTTAATTTCCTGCCGGAAACGGCCAAAGAGGATCGCATCAAAGTGATAGAGCGCGCTGAAGTTATAATTTCCTGGGACCCGGTCCGGGAATTGAGTGCGGAGGAGTTGATGCAGGCGGGGCGAGTTCGACTGATACAGTTGATTACAGCCGGGGCCGAGCACCTGCGTTTCGAATTGCTGCCTTCAGGCGCTGTAATAGCCTCCAATCCGGGCGCGTTTTCCGAGCCGATGGCCGAACATATCCTGGGGATGGCGTTCGCGCTGGCAAAAAGACTTTGCGTAAATCACGCCAAATTGAGGCAGGGGAAATTCGATCAGAGAACGAACAACAGGGATTTGCGCGGGGCTGTGTTCGGAGTGCTTGGATTTGGCGGGATAGGTCAGGCGGCAGCCAGGCTCATGCGGGCTGTCGGGCTGAGCATTTTCGCTATTAATTCGAGTGGACAAACAGGGGAAACGGTGGATTTTATCGGTACCCTCGACGATTTGGACTTTCTGCTCCAACAAAGCGACGTGTTCCTGGTTTCGATACCTCTGACCCTGCGGACCAGAGGGCTTATCGGCGCGCGTGAACTGGCCGTAATGAAGCCTGATGCCATCCTGATCAACGTGGCCCGCGGAGCCATAATAGACGAAGAATCGCTCTACCGGCATCTGGCCCAAAATCCCGGTTTCAGCGCCGGCATTGACGCCTGGTGGGCCGAGCCTTCGATGGGTGGCGGGTTCAAAGTTAACTACCCCTTCTTCGATCTGCCGAATTTTCTGGGCTCCCCGCACAATTCATCCATTACTGCGGGTACGATGGCAAAAGCTATAAGGCTCGCCGCACAAAACGCGGCGGATTTTCTAAGCGGTGAAAAGGTGCGAGGGATTGTAAAAAAGGAAGATTATGTCAAAGGCTAACTTGTTTCCATCCGGAAACTCCGGATGGAAACTAACTTGTTGAATCCTTGGACTCACGAGCTTTCTCTGCGCATGAGGGGCAAATGCCGTGGCTGAAATCGGCTTCGGAGCGGTCGCTAATGTAGGCTTCGATCTGCTGCCAGTAGCCCTTGTCATCGCGTATTTTTTTGCACCAGGCGCAAATAGGCAACAGACCCTTTAGGACCTTGACGTTTGCAAGCGCTTTCCGGAGTTCTAGAATAAGCTCCTCTCGCTCTTTGCGCACTCGCTCCCGCTCTGTTATGTCTCTGGCAATGCAGGATATACCAACCAGCGACCCCGAGTCATCTCTGATAGGAGATATTGTTATTGAAACATTGATGTAATCACCGTTCTTCTTCCTGCGTATTGTTTCATGGTGAAAAATGCTCTCACCACGACTTACTCTTGCAATCAGAGCAGGTACTTCATCNNGATTGCCTCCGCTGCATTATAGCCGTACATGATTTCGGCTGCCATATTCCAACTCGTTATCAGTCCGGAAAGCGTCAGAGATACAATCGCGTCATCAGTGCCTTCCACAATGGCCGCCAACTGCCTGTTTGACTTTTCCGCCTCGCGCCGCACATCCATTTCGATCTGAAGCTTACTGTTGGCTTCTACAAGTTCACTGGTACGTTCGCGTACAAGCTGTTCCAGGTAATCTCGGTATCTTCTCAATTCAAGATCTGTAACTTTTTGCACGGTAGAGTAGCGGATTGAGCGATCGAGGATGTCCGGGGTAATTTGTCCTTTGACAAGGAAGTCGGATGCGCCGGCCTCCATGGCTTCTATATCCACATCGTATCCGCCCTGGCCGGTAAGCAGGATAATCGGTTTTTCGCACCCGCGTGAGGTTGCCTCGCGCAAAAGCTGAAGACCGTCTTTGTGGCCCAGGCGATAATCAAGGAGATAAACATCATGCTCAGAACTGCAAATCCCCTTTAAACCCGCCTCATATGTATTGACCCATTGCAGGTCAAAACTTGTCGATCTAATCTCCGAGAGCATGATTCGAAGCAGTGTATAATCATCCTCATCGTCGTCGATGAGAAGCACTCTGAAATATCGTTTCCCCATCCCGGTTTTCCTGCGGAGGTTACTTATGGAGTCAATTTGCAAGTCGGTATTATCTATGAGTAAACCTCTTTTGTGATCTGCGTCCGGACAGCAGTATAAGAACGATCCCCACAAGGGCAACTACGCCCAGAATTGAGCTAAGCCATCTCCAGTCAATAAAATGCAGGCTCATGACCGTTTGCCAGCTTCTTTTGAACCAACCGCCGAGCGGAATATCTTCCTTGCTGACCAGCGGAACCGTACGTTTAGCCTGATCTGACACCAGAAAAACGATCTCGCCGATTTTCTGGCCTGCCTTGATTGGGGCTGTTACTTCGGGAGGCGAATTTATCTGCCACTTCAGCAGGTGTTTTTGGTTTTGCTGAATGAGAAACGAAGGATTTTCGGCAGGATAAACCTGAATTTCGTCCTTTTGTCCTTTCCATACCCTGGCTTTTGCGACTGCCTGGCCCTCCTGAAAAGGCTGGACCATAATGAACTGCCTGAATCCGTAGTTCAGCAGCTTAAGCGCTTCCCTTTCGCGAATAGCGGGGTTTTGTGCGCCCATAACCACAGCGATCAGCCGCATCCCATCACGCTTGGAAGTGGCGGAAAGATGGTATCCGGACGCTGCGATGTATCCTGTTTTAAGGCCGTCAATGGTCGAATCTTTGAGCAGAAGGTGATTTCGATTGTATTGATGGATGTTATTAAAAGTATATTCCTTCATCGAATGGAAGCTCAGCGCTTCAGGAAATGCTCTCAAGTAAGACATATCCAGGGTGGCCATGTCTCTGGCGGTTGTAATCTGACCGTCGGCGGGTAATCCATTGGGAGTGAGGAAGCGGGTATGGGCCATCCCCAGTTCTTTGGCCTTTTGGTTCATTGCGTCGACAAAAGTGTCCACGCTACCGCTCAGATGTTCAGCCGCCGCTACGCAGGCATCGTTGCCCGAATCAACCGCAATACCTTTTATAAGCTCTTCGAGCGGAACATGGGAGCCGAGGCCGACGAACATTTTGGAGCCGCCGGTTCTCCATGCAGTTTCGCTGACCGGGACCTGGTCGTTTAGATGGATCCTGTCCTGCTTCATTCCTTCAAAAATCAGATAGAGCGAGGCAATCTTGGTGAAAGAGGCCGGCTCAATAGGTTCATCGGCATCTTGTTCAAAGAGCACCGTTCCGGTCGAAACTTCCACAAGCATGGCCGAGCGCGCATTTATTCGTCCGGGAGAAAGCTCAGCGGCGGTCCCTGCCTTGCCTTTGGCAGCTTCAACCTTCCCTGGTGCGATCATAGATTGCTGCGCACCGGCTTTTGCATCTTCGGCGGATCGTTTTTTCGTCTTCCCGGCAATACCCTCGGTGGGCGCGACCGTACAGACCACCACAAAAGCTAAAGAGAGCGCTAGAAAAAGCCGGAAGAAAAAATTTCTTCGCATTAATTTCCTTTCAAATAGTGAACTAAATTCTCTAGGATTCTGAGCCCCGCGTCTTTATACTTCGAATCGGCAAATTTGACAATGATTGGCATTTTCCTCCATTTTTTGTGATAATCAAGAGGGTTAGTAGAAAATAGTTAAACAGCCGGCTCATTTTTTAGACTTTTTCCAATCTTGCTTCGTCTTAGCTCATGGCTTATGTCGTTGCTCATGCGCCTGGTTTTGATTTTTTTGCTTTGAGGAGATCGGAATGAAAAGATTGAGCGCTCTCGCTCTTGGGCTGATCCTGTGCGTGGTGTGGGCTCCTGCTGTGTGCGCACAGGCCCGGAACCCGGAAGGATCTGTGCTTGTAGGCCGCATCACTTTCATCGACGGGCAGCTGCTGCGCTATGTTTATGATGAAAAGGACTGGGTCGCCACAGTGAAAGATGCGCCTTTCGGGCTTGAAGACGCCGTCTATTCCAGCGATACGGGAAAGGCGGAATTCAAGCTGCCTGATGGAGTATGGGTGCGTACAGGGAGCGACACGCAGATACAGCTTTTAGTGCTTCGCGACGATCTGACGGAAATCGATGTTGCCTCAGGCACCGTCAGGTTCTACAACAAAAGTCAAAATACTCTGATTAAAACCACAACGCCTTTCGGATACGTGATGGCGCGGCCGGGCTCCGCATTCGATCTTTATGTAGGAGACGGATCGGCTGAAGTAATAAGCCTTGACGGCGCCGTTGACTTCGTTTTGGGAGATGGGAAAGCCCGGTACTCGGTGAAGGCGGGAGGCGCCTCCATAATTTCGGACGGCAGGGTGACTGTCCAGGGAGACGGCCAGGTGGATGCCGCCTGGGATGGATGGAACCTCAAGCGTGAAGAGCTCTGGGCACAAAGGGTGCAAGTCAAGGGAGAGTCGATCGATAACCTGCCGGCCGATTTGCGCTATGATGCTTACGACCTCGACCGGAACGGAAAATGGGAAAAGGTCAACTACGAAGGCCGATATCAAAAATTATGGCGTCCGACGGCAGTTGCTCCGGGTTGGCAGCCGTTTACGGGCGGCAGGTGGACGGTATGGTACGGGGACAATGTCTGGATTCCCGAGGAACCCTTCGGCTACGTGACGCACCATTACGGAAACTGGGTTTATGTGGACTCAGCCTGGTACTGGGCGCCGCCCGTGAAGGTCAGGGCCGGCAGGATCGGCAGAAGCGCTTCCTGGTATCCCGGACGAGTCTCCTGGATCCACTCGGACGCACATGTAGGCTGGGTCCCGCTTGCGCCCGCCGAGACATATTACTCCCATAACTATTGGGGGCCCAGGAGCATCGCCGTTGGAGCAGGAAGGGGAGGAGTCGGCATCAGCAGGCTGGCTAACGCCGGTCATGCCGTTGTCGTCGCTCGCAGCAGCCTCTACAGCGTAAACAGCTACACCGGTGTCAGGGTCCAGGGTGTCAACCGGAATACCATCTTAAGCAACTACAAGGCTGCGCCGGTTATCGGCGACAGGGTAATGCCAAATTACAGCTCGATTCGCAACCGCTACATATATGACGTCAATCTGGCTCACCTGGCTGCAAAACCACACCAGGCAGTGGTCGACAGAATAAACATGAACCTGGCGGCAGCCCCGAGGGGGAGGGGCGCCATTTCCGCCGTGGCCGTTCAGAGAAGTTTGGCCAGGATGAGTCGCGCTCAGCCGCTCAGAGATCCACGGGCCATTCAGCGTGTTCAAAAACCCAGGATTTCGAGCAGGATCGTTCCCGAGAACATGGTTCACACGCCACGTTCCCAGGTTCAGTTCATCGAGCATACGCTAAAAACGCAGGGAAAACGGCCGCAACCGAGGCCCGGCATGAATTAACTGCAATTAGGAATTCGATATTGAGAAAGGAGCCAGGGCGATGGAGGAATTCAAAAACGTAACGGTAATAAAAAAGGCCAACGTCTATTTTGACGGAAAGGTCACAAGCCGCAGTATCTTATTTGCAGATGGTTCCCGGAAGACGCTTGGCATCATGCTGCCCGGCGAGTACGAATTCAATACCTCGGAAAAAGAGATCATGGAAATACTTACGGGTGAGATGGATGTGCTGCTGCCGGGAGCCGCCGAATGGTTGACCGTCAAAGACAGTGAGGCGTTTGTGGCGCCCGCTCAATCAAGGTTCAAGCTGAAGGTTAAAAAAGTTACCGATTATTGCTGCTCGTTTGTCAAATAGCGCCCGCAGCTCAAGCAAAGGTTTCGTGTTCTTCGTGAGCAAAAAAGCGCCCGAAGCTGAAGTCAACAGCATTGGGTTGCGTTGGGTTGCGGGGTTTCTGCAAACTCCGTCTCATCGTGTGCCATGACCACACGGTCTCGTCCCTGGTCTTTGGCTCTATAGAGCGCTTTATCGGCAGAATTCAGGATTGCTTTGACCGTCCGGCAGTTTTGTCCATAAACGGCTACACCCAGGGAAATGGTTATTTGTCCCAGTTCTTTGCCATTGTGGAGCAGCTTTAGCTGCCGGGTCTTATTTCGGATCTGTTCGGCTCGCTTTTGAGCTTCGTCTCCTGAAGCCCCCGAAAGAATAATGAGGAACTCCTCCCCTCCATAGCGGCACACAATATCTTCGCCGCGAACAGAGTCTTTTAGAAGGCCGCTTAACTCGGCAAGCAAGAGGTCTCCTGCCTCGTGGCCAAAAGTGTCGTTGAAGCGCTTAAAATAGTCCACGTCGAGAAGAATGGCGGAGAGCGCGGTAGAATGTCGTTTCGCGCGGTTTACTTCCCGGTCCAGGGATTCCTCCATGAAACGGCGGTTAAATAAACCCGTGAGAGGATCTTTGATTGATTGGGTTCGGAGCTTTTCACGCATATTCAGGTTGGCAAGGCCGAGACCGATGTGGTCGGCGATAGCTGTCGCCAGGCGTTGTTTTAAGAACAGAATCTTCCTGTGAGTTTCCGGGTATTCGATATCGGAGTGATTGCAGTGAAGATGAAACAAACCAACGATCTCACCCTGGGCTATCATCGGGACGCACAGGCAACCGGCGACCGGGGTTGTGTTCAAATGCTTGCAAGGCACGCCCCCGGGCTCTTCAACCAGGTGGACCTTTCCTTGCCGCAAGGCCCAGCAGTCATCATATTCGAATGTCTGCCCGCCGGCTGCAATACTGCCCCATGAAAATGCCGCTTCCAGGCGAGTTTTGGACTGATCGAGCAGGTATAAGGAACCCGAATCCGATGGAAAAAGTCTTTGCACATAATTGCCCAGGACATAGTAACTCTCCTCTCCCGAACCGCATACCTGGAGCAAATTGATCATTTCATTGAGAAGAGATATTTCATAGCTGCGTTGTTCCAATTCTTCGTGAGAACGCCTCAGTTCCTGCTCCGCCTGTTTTCGCTCGGTAATATCCAGAAACGATGCCACACTCGTCTTTGTATCCGGTATGGTCGCAACGGTCAAAAACATGTCCTTGTACTGCCCCCTGCTGTTCCTGAAACGAGTCTCATAATTCCTTGGAGCAGCATGGGGATCGATTCTGCGAAGGCGGTGATACTCCTTCATCAGCGCCACGAATTCATCAGAGAAAAACTCTGTCCAGCTCTTCTTCCCTTGGATTTCTTCCTTGGAGTACCCTGACATTCGTGCAAATTCGGTATTGCATAGAGAGATTGTAGTGTCTTCCTCGATAATGATCGTCGCATTCCCGGTGTTTTCAAAGATGGTTCGATATTGGTTCTGAGATTTTTTCAGCGCTTCCAATGTTGCTTGGTGCATTTGCATCTCTTGTTGAAGCTCATTGTTGACCGCTTCAAGACTATGCAACGTTTTCCTGATCTCGCTCAGGTTCGTGGCCACAGTGATGCTTCCGAGCACGGTATTGCTGCTGTCCTTCAAAAGGCTTATCGATACATCAAAAGGCAGGATAGAGCCGTCTTTTTTCTTCATATCGATTTCATAGTTTTTGACGAATCCCTGGCCTTTCAATAGACTTAGCATCCCGGCGAGTTCGTCTCTATCCGCGTAGAGATCGTACGCTGTCTTGCCTCTTAGTTCGTCAAAGGAATAGCCGTAAAGAATTTCAGCAGAACGGTTCAATTTGATGAAGCGGCCTTGGGCATCCACTATGCCTATGGCATCAGGGGAATATTCCAGTACGTTTTCCAGATACTCTTTTGTTTGACGAAGCTCCTGCGTGCTGTGCCGGATTTCGGTAATATCATTGCCGACACAGTGAACTACATGCCTGTAACCCTCATCATCCAGACCCGGCCGTCCGCGCCATTCAACAATTCTGAGTTCTCCATTGCCGCAAACCAAGCCGGTCTCGATGCTCACCGTCTTTGGCCTGGGTCCGAAAGATCCAAGTAGCCTGGCGAATTCATCGTGGTCGCTCTCCGGGATGAATCCGGTCAGGTATTCTTTGCCTTCAACTTCATCCCGGGTGCGGCCGATAGCGCTCAAAACAGCGTCATTCATCAGAAGAATTCTGCCATCGGGTGCAATCGTCGCAAGGAATACAGGGAAGTCATGCAGCAGGGTCCGGGACAGGTTTTGTTCAATTTGATTGATCACTTTCCTTATACCTTTCTCTATCGGTTCTCATCCTGTAAGACACGGCCCTTTTTGGTGAGGACTTTAATCTTTTCGCAATCAATCCCTGCATTCACGCATTGATTTTAGCATTAAGAATGTGTAATATTGCTGTTGCGAGTAAAGTACTCCTTGCGAGTTCGAAGACGATTAACATTCTCCAGGAGAGCGTAACACCAAACCACCAGTGCCTTTTTGAAACTATCTCCGGTAAGCCTTCCTTGTGCCCTTGCGGGCGAGTAATTTATCGGATCTGGTTGCAACGGCATACATCCGAAAAGGAAAGTCATGAATATTTTTGTGGGAAGCCTTTCATTTAAGACAACAGAAGAAGAATTGCGGAAGGAGTTCGAGGCATTTGGCGAGGTAGATTCTGTCAAAATCATTCTGGATCACGAAACGCTCAAATCGCGGGGATTTGCTTTTGTCACCATGTCGGGCCAGGATCAGGCAACGGCTGCAATCGCCGGGTTGAACGGTAAAGAGATAAACGGTTTCGCTCTTAAGATAAACGAAGCAAGACCCCGGGACTCCAGCGGAGGCCCACCCCGTGCGCGCAGCGGAGCCGGCAGCGGAGACAGCAACCGAGGAGGCGGGTCCGGTTACGGTGGTTTTGCAAGCAGACCGGCAAGCTTTGGCTACAATAAAGATCGGACTGGTGGTGGTGGCAACAGCAGTACTAACGACAGTGATATCTACGATACTAAAGCAGGTCGAAGCGGCAGCAGAAAAGGCAAAGGGGGCGGTAGCCGAGGTTCCGGCGGTCCGGGCGGTCGCTCAGGCGGCGGCAGGCGTTCCTACTAAATAGCTAGCTGGAAGCAAGAAGCGTGAAGCGGGAAGAAAAGCAAAGGGCTTTTAGTTCCTGCTTCCTGCTTCCATAGCGCGATCCATAACGAAATCCTCCCTACCTGTCGCTGTGCCGCACAGCATATTGCCATTGCTCCGGGAGAGGCTGCGGCCCGGGCTTAATTCCAGCAATGTCCGGATCCTCATTACTGTTGCACGGTTCGCGTTCTGCCTTCACCTTCTTGGCTTCAAGGCGACGGGCTTCCTTATCTCTTTGTTTCCGTTGCTTTTCTTTTTCTTTTTCGAGCTTCTGAAAGGTGGCTTTTGATCTAGGGGCCATTATTTAACTCCTCAGTGGGTCTGAACCAAGAAAAATAAATACAAAAAGCCGAAGATTTGCTCCGGCCTTTTCTTTTGTAGAATCTACGAAAATTCCTCTTGATAGCTTATATTTTACTATCCTCGCAACTCCTGTGCAACGTGACGCACTCAGTTTGACTTGGAAGGTATATCAATATGCGGGCCGTTCTGAATCTCCCAAGTTTGCATTATGGCATCACCGACCGGGTCGCTTATGCCCTCGGATTTCCTTTGTTTGGCGGTAACCTCAGCAAGTTTGAACGTCTTGATTATATTGACGAGCAGCTTTATAAGACTCTCCGCCGATTCCCGTTTTCGGCGATGCGACAGGACCTCGGACTTGTCCAACTGCCCTAGATGAGCCGCTTTGCCAAGTTTATCCAATTCAGATAAGGATACTTTCTTTAGCCCAAAAATTGACTCGACCAGATCTTCGTCGCTAATCTCGGATAGATGATTGACTGCCAACCTGAATATATTGCTCTCATCAACATGGCCTGGCCTGTCATATGACGTTGATAGCCCGGCTAGATATGGAACTGCGAAATTAATGCAATATGTTGAAATATCCATTTCTTTTGATGCTGTATATTTCTTCAGTTCATCGTAGAAATAGCCTGTCGAACACAAGTCTTTCAATGCTGCACTCGGTTTGTCAGCCATCGAAAATCTCTCCATCTATGCTGTTTACAGTGCACAACCAAATCTCTACTCATCTAGAGAGAGGGGCGGAACAGCCGGCCTTTTATAGCGGCAACCCACTGCCAACACCGGAAAGCGGTCCCGGAAGATGCCCAAATGATTGCGAGAGTGGATTGAGCAGATCTATTTCCAACTACTGTTATAATACTAAATGTTGCTGCAAAAAACAATGACCAATTTATTCACTTTCGAATACCCCTGGAATGAAAGCCGGTTCAGCTCAGTTCCTGTGTCGGGATGGCGCATGTATTGATTTATTTCTTGCCTCCGCCGCGATCTGACATTAATGTGCAATGACCGGGAAAGGGCTCAAACCAACAATATGGAAGGATTTTCAGCGTCATGGCACAACAAGGCACGGTAAAGTGGTTCAACGACAAAAAGGGTTTCGGATTCATCACGGTAGAGGATGGCGGCAAGGATGTCTTTGTTCATCATAGCGCCATCGAGGGTGAGGGTTTTAAGAGCCTCACGGAAGGTGAACCTGTCAGCTTTGAAATTGAACAGGGCGCCAAGGGACCCTCAGCGGTCAGAGTAAAAAAGCTCTAAGTGCTCACCCATCGAGGAATGTGAAGGGCTGGAGAAGCAATTCCCGGCCCTTCTGTTTTTCTATGCTATCCACCACCTGGCGGACATCGGCAAGGCATCAGCGGCCTTTGGGGTTCTTGGCGGCACACTGGCATCCGCCGGCTTTTTTTTCGGTCACTATTCTATCGATGATGGTGGATTTGCCATTTGCCAGCACATCTCGCTCAATGTCTGAAGCGGTGTAACCGAAGCAATAACATATCAGGTTTTCCATAGTTTTATCCTTCAAGTGCTTAGAGATCACTGCCAATTCTCTGTTCGAAGCCCGGGGACCGTGTCGAACTCCTTTGGATTAACTCAGATTAACTCCTGTGGGGGATTTTTTCACGCGAAGACGCGAAGACGCGAAGAAAAGAGAAAAGCGACTTTTTCACGTAAGGCGCTAAACAGAGGGAAGCGTATTCAGTTCAAGAAGCCCATGAACAGTGAGGGGGGGAGCAGTGAACAATGAGCGGGGGAGCTGATAACAGCCAACCGCGCGCTGGCCGGCTTTCATGGACCGAGTGGACGCAGTGGACTGAGTACAATGAGATATTTTGTTCTGCAAAACGGCAACGAGAAGCGGCAACCAGACGCGGCAATAGAAACGGCAACCAGAAGCGGCAATAATTCAGGACTGAGTACCGAGGACTGAGGACTCAGTTTGAAAACACCGTATAATTCCGAACGGAGGGCGGAGGACTGAATTCAGGGCTGTTAGAACAGCGTAGCGGGTGGGTAGGAAGCAGCGAAAGAAACGATAGCGAACAGCGGCAGTTAAAGGCACAATTCCAAGACACTTAACTCCTGAGTTTTACGAGAGTAGCTGAAGTTTTAGCAAATTCGGGTCCTAAACGTCTGAAAACGCGTAATCCGGTGTCTTGGATGAATATTAATCAGCGCGTTTTATGTGAGTAGCTGATGGCATTGGCGAATTCGGGTCCTAAATGTCTGCCGGCGTATAATCCTTCAAAATGGAGGGAGAGTCGATGCCGGACTGGTGGCCATGAAACCGGACATAGCGGAAATTGAGTCTCAAAGACAGAGAGGCATGGCTTGTGGCAGCAGGGGAGCTTGTCAGCTTATCACCGCAGAGACACAGAGAGGACGGAGGAAAGGCGGAGAAAGACGGTTAAGATTTTCGGCCATGCGCGCAGAACGCTCAAAACCGGGCGCTCGCGAAGCGCACAGGTGAACTTTGGCACTGCTGCCTCTGTATCCTCTATGCCGTGAATGATTACGAATTCCGAAGCAGTTGTGTGCCCGCTTTACATCTTGCCATATTCCGATAGAGACCATTTGCGGCGATTCGGCAAACAAATGATTCGAAAACGGCAAAGATTTTAGCACCTCATGTTCGCAACCATTAGGAGAGATATACTAACCCGTGCGCTGATGCGCGCCCCTCCCTCAACTACGTCAGCCTGAGCGCCTGCCTACGGGCATGATGAGGAGAGGCTCTTCCGCACCCATGCCCACCACGCTTTTGACCGCGTTGTCGTTGAAGGCCCCGATCACCACCGTCCCGAGGTCCAAAGAGACCGCCTCGAGCGAAATATTCTGGGAGGCATTCCCCGATTCCATGTGAACGTAGCGGATGCCCCTTTCCCCGTACTTACTTGTGGTCCGCTCGAAGACGGCAGAAATGACGAGCACCGCAGGGGCCCTTCTGATGCTTGCCTGGTTGAGGGCCGCTGCACAGAGATCGGTACGCCTGTCGCCCTCGCCTGTCTTGGTGAGCTCGTGGTTCATTGGCCCGTACCGGTAGACTCCCGGGGAAAGCCCGTCGACTTTCCCCGCCAGCACGAAAATCTCAGTCGACTTTCCCCGCCAGCACGAAAATCTCAAGCGGGTAGAGCGCCCCGGCGGACGGTACCGTTCGGTACCCCGAGGGGCTAGTCGTCCCCTGGGCGGACCAGAGGAGTTGAGTAACCTCGGCCAAGGTCAGAGGAGCATCCCTAAATTCCCTAACTGAGCGCCTTTTGAGTATGGCCTTCTCGAGAGACTCCTTTCCGTCGCGATTAGCCTCGGGGAGTTTCATGGCTTCACCAGCTCCGCTTTCCAGGGGAAGGGTCAGGGGCACGATCGGCAGCAACAGCGCGAGTAACACCGCAAACCGGCAGAACAGCTTGAAGCCTGTGCGCAATACTGGCCGGGTTACTTGATAATAGTGAAAATTGTAGTTAATTTCACAATAGGAGTTTTTTTGGATATTGGCGTTCGTCCCAGAAGCGGTAGTCGGATGCTATCCAGCGTAAGTTATTCAGTTATTTAGGTGGCTTCCAGGTCCTCACCTTAATGCTTTGCCCTTTTTCGCTTTAGATAAACGTCAATACCAAGATCGCTACATGGGCAGCTCCATAATGGTTCGGAATGGCGGAATCGGCGATACGTCGATTTTTCCCGTGATACGAATCTTTTTACCATTTTCATGGAAAACGGATGCGACCGCATAATTTTTTCATGCGGTCGCGTCCCGTCAAGAGGCGGGATTGATCCCGGATTCGTTTATCTTTCCAATTTTTTTGCCCGTCAAACGGCCCGGCTGATCTTCACAGCGCAAAGCTTTCCGCACATGGTGCAGCCCTCGCGGTCTTCGGTAACCTGGAGGCGCTTTCTTGCCAGGTCCGGATCGATGGCTTCACGGATCACGGCGTCCCAATCCAGGTTCCGCCGGGCGATCGACATTCGCCTGTCGGCCTCAATGGCCCCCGGAAGTCCTTTCTCGATATCTGCTATATGAGCGGCGATCCGCGCCGCCATAACTCCCTGGTAAACGTCATCGGCGTTGGGCAACCCAAGATGTTCGGCCGGGGTCACATAGCAGAGGTAATCCGCTCCGGCAGCCCCGGCAATCGCGCCTCCTATGGATGCGGTGATGTGATCGTAGCCTGCCGCAATGTCGGTCGGAAGCGGCCCGAGGAGATAAAAGGGAGCCCCGTCACATAGTTTCTTCTCGAGCAGGACGTTCGCGGTAATCTGGTTCAGAGGCACATGACCGGGGCCTTCGATCATTACCTGAACATTTCTTTTGCGCGCCTTTCTCGCCAGTTCACCCAGAATCATCAACTCTTCCAACTGAGGCCCGTCGGTAGCGTCCAGAATCGCGCCGGGCCGAAAGCCATCCCCAAGGCTCAGGGTGACGTCATATTTGTATGCTATGCTCAACAGGTCATCATAGTACTCATAGAGTGGATTTTGTTTACCGTTTTTGCGCATCCACATCATGAGAATGGAACCGCCCCGGCTCACGCACGGCATTATCCGTTCGTAGGTCTCGAGCTTTCTCATCGAATCCAGAGTCACCCCGCAATGCACCGTGATGTAGTCGATGCCTTCGGCGCATTGACGCTCGATACTTCTCAGAAGCTCATCTGCATCCATCGTATCGAGCGGCTGATGCCGGTGGACCATCTCGGTGGCCATACCATAAATCGGCACAGCTCCCACAATGACCGGCGAGTTCTCGAGGAAGAAACTCCTGAAGGTCGACAGATCCTCGCCGGTGGAAAGGTCCATTATGGAATCGGTCCTGGCGCGCAGGGCCGCCGCCAGCTTTTCCTTCTCCAGATCGATTGAGCAGCATTCACCGCTTGTCCCAAGGTTGGCATTGACTTTAGTCCTTAGATTCTTTCCGATTGCCCTGAGATCGGGAAATGAATGATTTACATTTTTGGGCAGAACAGCTACTCCTGCAGAAATCAGGTCCCGCAGTTGCTCTGGGGAGATCGGTTCGTTTTCGACAGCTCTTTTCATTTCGTCAGTGATTATGCCTGCTCTGGCAGCTTCAAGCTGAGTCGTCATAATGTCCTCCTGATCGGAGGGTGGAAGGTCTTGCAGATGAGCTGAGATTCAGAGTTTGCGCCCCAAAAATGACAAAGGCCGCTCTGGAGAAGGACGGCCTCTGGAAAACTACTTTAGCCGATTCCTCCGCCAGCATTAACTGGGTCAGGTTCCAAGGGTATCATCTCAGCTCTCATTCAGAGAGCACCCCCCCGGCTACAATCCACACACGTATATTATAGCAAAAAGATTAAATTTAGCAACGAAAATATGGCGGCTTGCCTGGACAGCGGCTTGAAAAGGCTGTACAAGAAATCACGCAGGCCTGTTTTGGGCCCACGGTGATATGTGGGCCGGGAAGTATGTGAGAAGTCTCCTCAGGAAGGCCAAGGCGCGACGTGCGAAAATGGATTGTTAAAACCTGGAGAGCATCGCGGTGGTCTGGCCATTTCGGAGCTTATTCGCGAGGCCTTCCCGCGTGCTGACGCAGCGGCAGTTTTTTTGTGGCGTAGCCAAAGTTTATGGCAGCAACCGAACCGGATCTGTACATCGACTGATTTTTTGTGTTTGAGGGGTGGCATTTGGAAGATAATCCTGGCAAGAAGACGGTTGAGAAGCCCTCTGATATCCTCGAAAAGATAAGAAGGGAACATCCACTCGTTCACAACATCACCAACTATGTGGTCATGAACTTTACCGCCAATGTTCTGCTTGCCCTGGGCGCATCGCCGGTAATGGCCCATGCGATCGAAGAAGTCGAGGAGATGGTAGGGCTGGCTAACGCCCTTGTCATCAATATCGGAACGTTGTCACAGCCATGGATCGATTCGATGGCCAAGGCAGCCCGGGCTGCGCGGCGCCGCTCTATTCCGATCGTGCTCGATCCGGTTGGAGCGGGTGCAACCCGGTTCAGGACCGAGGCTGCCCAACGGCTCATCGACGAGGCGCCTGTGGCGGTCCTGCGCGGGAATGCCTCGGAAATCCTGGCGGTTGCCGGTAAGAAGGGGAGCACCAGAGGCGTGGATGCCGCTCACGGCGCAGAGGATGCCTGGCTGGCAGCCGGTGATTTGGCTAAAACCTACGGGACTGTCGTAGCGGTCACTGGTGCTGAGGATTTTGTGACCGACGGCTTACGGATTGCCAGGATTGCAAACGGGCATGCACTCATGGGCCGGATCACAGGGACGGGCTGTGCGGCAAGCGCAATAACGGGCGCTTTCTGCGCCGCCGAAACGGATGCTTTCGCCGCTGCAATCGGGGCGCTCGTCACCTTTGGGATTGCAGGAGAGCTTGCAGCCCGCCCCAACCCCGGGCCAGGCACTTTTCAGGTGGGCTTGCTCGATGCTCTCGACGCGATAGACTCCGCCGTCATCGAAGAGCGAACCCGGGTGACTTTTTCATGAAAGCCTGCAAATCCGGAATTGACTTTGGACTGTACTTGGTTACCGACCGATTCCTGGCAGGTGGCCGCACCCTTGAGCAGGTCGTTCGCGAGAGCGTCGCGGGCGGTGTGACCGTGGTCCAGCTTCGCGAAAAGGATGCTGGGGCAAGAGAGTTTCTCGATCAGGCCTTTGTGCTCAGGCAAGCGACTTTGGAGCTGGGTATCCCGTTCATAATCAACGACAGGGTGGACATCGCGCTGGCCTGCCGAGCCGAGGGTGTTCACTTGGGACAGGAAGATATGCATTGCGCCCTCGCGCGCCGGATTGTCGGCAAAGATATGATCATCGGGGTTTCCGTCAGTACTACCCATGAAGCCCTGGAGGCCGAAGCCGATGGGGCAGACTACCTGGGGGTGGGGCCCCTGTTTGCCACGTCGACTAAATCCGATGCGCTACCGCCCACGGGGCTCGGTGTTTTGCAAAGCATCCGCCGGGCCGTTCGCATTCCCCTGGTTGGAATAGGCGGCATAAATTACACCAATGCTGGTGATGTCATCCGTGCAGGAGGGGATGGGGCGGCGGTCGTATCGGCCATTATTGCCAGTCCTAATCCCGAGATGGCGGCGAGGGCGCTCAGGTCCGCAATAGATGAAGCCCGTCAGTTCAGAGATGGTATTTTATGAGCTATGAGGAATAAGGAATGCCGGCAGGGAGCCAGGGTGTATATTTATCAGGCTTCCGGTTTTTCCCAACGCGCGGCCATAAAGGCCCCGGTGTCCAGGCATCGGGCATCTCCGTCCCTTTCTATCTCCACCGCTTGTGAGGGATCATCATACTTATGGAAGTGAACAACTGTCCTGATTGTAGCCGGGAGGGGCGCAAGTTCCGCCATCTCAGATGGGGACCTGAAGCGGGCGTGGGCGAAGATCGGATGGTCCTGATCGGCTGCGGCCTTTCTTCTGGCCGCCCAGGGGGCTAAGACTGTTCAGGGAGGCAACCACGACCAAACCGCCAGGCCGGGTTACCCGGAACATCTCGGCGACAGCACTCGGCGCATCTTCATCAAGAAACTCAATGGCAGTAACCGAAATAGTTTTGTCGAAGGACCCCGTGGCGAAAGGTAGCCTGCGCATATCGCCCCGGACCATGTAAAAAGGGCGCCCGGATGCTTTTTCCCCAGCACGCCGCAGCATCGGCAATGAGAGCTCGAATCCTGTGACCTCCGAACCGGCCGCCAACAGATCGGCGGTGAAGACGCCGGTTCCGCATCCCACATCCAGAATCTTTTCCCCATGGCCGGGGCGAGCCATTTCGAGCAGAAGCCGGCTCTCATACTGCCTGACCAGCCTGCCGATGGGGGTCTCGAACCACATATCGTATTTCTCCGGCCATTGATCGAAAATCTCTGCCATTCTGATCACAATCTCCTTCTCAGTTTCTTATCCTCTGATGACCCGACCGAATCATTTGTTTACGAATTCGCAATATGTCCGATTTGTCAGGCCGAAAGGGGAAGTTTCGGATCCCGGGTCCCGGGCGGGAGTTCGCATAAGGCCGATTACAGGCGACTTCCCCGTCGTAACCCGCACAACCGCTTGTGCGAAAAGGCTCCCCCAAATCAATAATTTCTTCCAGCAAATCCCCGGAGAGCCCAAAGTCAACAATTTGTCCCCGCGCATTAAATGCAAAGCTCTCTGCCCGATTCACTTTCCGGTCTATTAAAAATCGAGCCAACTGAATGTGACGGTACTTGTCCATTGGCGGTTGAGGATGTTGGGACATTACAGAGCCGGTTTCAGGAAAGAACGAAAAAAGGTGAGTTCTCCCTCCCATGTCTCTGACTCTCTGGATCGCTTCGCACATCTCTTTTTCGGTTTCCCCCATCCCCACCATAAAATGTGCCCCTGCATTACCCTTCCCAAAGAGTTCGACGGCATCGGATAAACATCTCCAGTACGTCTCCCACCTGTGAGGGCCGCCAGCAACGCTTCCGCGATAGCGATCAAACAGTCCAGGTGTGGCAAGGTCAATAGCGACGCCGATTTTATCCGCTCCTGCGGACCTGAAAGCCGCCAGATCTTCAGGGACCATAACGGTCGGGGAAACGAGCAGGGACACAGGGATGTCAAAACTGGACCGCAAATGCATGCAGACCTTCCCAGTATCCTGCACCGCGCGTTTGTGGGTCAGCATTGAGATGCAAATTCTTTTAACCCCATTCCGCCGTTCGGCTATTCTTTGAATGATGTTTTCAAGAGTGTATGCGGGCCAGGTTACCCTGATGAAACTCTTGCCGGAAGTAATACCAGGGTGGCCGCCGGAGAGGCCGCAGTAAGCGCATCGGGCGGCGCATCCCGTTCTGTACGTCAGCAGCAGATTGATGCAATAAAGTCTGGCATTCCGGTAAAACTGACCAGACTGAAAGCCAAGGGTCATTGCCGCACCCAGGCTCATTCTCATGCATTGAGGACTCTCCGTTGGTTCCATATTTCTCCACGATTCATTCTGGTTCCGATGTTCGGCGCAGCCCTTGCGGGAATCATATAGTGACATCAAGGAACTGCCCACTCACTCTCACCAATGCCAACTGTTACCGAACAGCAGGTCTTCAGATATTTCATCTCCAGCCCATAGTATTTGGCCCGGTTCAGTGCCGCTTCAGAAGGAAGAGCCATGCGGTTTACTCCTGCATCGATCGCCAAGGTTTCAAGACTGGTATTTCCTCTCTGTCTGGCGCACCCCAGGCTGATTTCCGTTTCAGGCATTTTGAGCCGGGCTTTCGCTAATAATCGGGCCACCGCTCGAGCAGTGGGCGGGGTGACGTCCCGCATGGGTGTACCCGGGATTCTCATGAGGGAAATTATTACCAAAAGCCCAACATTGATCTTTGAAACGATTTCGATTGCCTTGCTCTCTGCCCTGATCTTTCCGTGATCTATCCCACAGACCAGATGCGGCACCACTGGCAGCCGCGCCTTTTCTAGGGCGTCCAAAGAAGCGAGGAGCCGCGCAACGCCGGACTCCAGGCGGCAGATCTTCCAGTAGGTCTCGTCGTCCCCGATGACGTCGATCAGCACCTGATCGACTCCTGCATTTTTAAGCCGCAGCGCGGTCGTGTGGTCAACAAAACCGCTGTGTATCGACACCCTGAGTCCGGTTTGTGCTTTTACCTCGCGTATGGCTTGAATGAATTTCCCCCACGGGAGGCAACCTTCCTCATCGCAACCGCCGCTAATAAGGACTCCAAAATTCCCCCTTCTATCAAGCCGCAGGCAGTGCTCAACCAGCAAGTCAGGTTCCGGGGCATGGATCATGGTAGAGAGAATCTTCCCCCGGCAATGTTCGCACTGGAGCCTGCACTCAGGACCGGTAATCGATATGGCGGGGTACTTTCCAGAAGTCCCGTTGCAGGAGAACATACCTGGAAGATAGAAAGTAATCCGCCTACCGAATCTATTCCATGTTGTCTCTCTGGCCTGCTCCATTATTTGATTCGTATGCTTCATGGTATTCTCTGAATGTGACCCAGCAGTACTTGAGGATTTCTTCGAGCTGATCCCATTTACGCTCAAGCAGCCGGCGACGGGAAAAGCCTCGTTCGAGCGTTTCGCCGAACAGATCCAGCCATTCGGATTCGTAATTGGCCAAATCGCTCAAATCTCCCGATTCAACGGCTCGAGCAGCCCACTTACCAGCCATGCGGCCACCGATTACAGCCTGAAGGATTCCGGCGCCCGTTATCGGATGAGTGTGTCCGGCTGCGTCCCCCACCAGCACTGTGTTCCCATCCCTTATCGTTCTTGGAGCCTCTGCCGGAATCCGGCCGCCTGCGATATCAAACGGTTTTCCTTTGATTTTTCCCTCTCCGGCAAGCGATGCTAGAAGATCGTGGAGCACTCTGCCGATTTTATGACTCTCCTTGCAGCGGCTCTTCATCCCAACACCAACATTGGCTTCACCGCCTTTAGGGAAGAGCCAGCCGTAACCCCCGTAGATCCGGTCGTCGAAGAAAACCTCGGTGAATTCCATGGGGTGGTCCAATCGCACTTTTACCTGGACCGCCGGTATCAAATTCCTGTTTTCAGACCCGATCCATCTGCCGACCGTAGACTGAGGGCCGTCGGCGCCAATGATTACTTTGGCCCTGATCCTCGAAGGCGAAGGTCCCATCCCCCCTGCGAGCACTTCGTCGCCTTCTCTGGAGAGAGCTATGGTTGACAGCAAAATTTTGGCTCCAACCTTTCTTGCCGCCTCGGCCAATGATTGGTCGAAAATATCTCTGCGAATGGTGTAGCCGGGGGCAGTGATTTCCTGAAGGGGCCGCCCGTTCAGAAAAGTCTTCATTCCCCTGACAGGCTGGACCACAAAGCCGGCGCGGAGGCCAAGCTCTCCGAGGAGAGGCGCGGGTATGTACTCGGCGCACCGGACCGGAACGCCGGGCACTGCGCGGCGTTCCATAATAATGACGCATGCCCCCCTGGAGGCCGCTTCCCGTGCAGCCGATGTTCCCGCCGGGCCGGCCCCGACGACGACTATGTCGCACGTGAGTGTTTTCATGCAGCTTCAGCCCTGATGGACATTGAGTACGGCCCGAAGCAGGTCCAGATTCACATCAGTGCGGCTCGTGAACTGACCCGCATACGCCTCCTTGGCCCGATCCAGTTCGTAGCAGGTCGTGTTGTCAATATCCAAAAGGATTCCAGGCACTCCTGCCCTTTCAAAATCATCCGCATGCTTGATAAAAAAGGGTTGACAGCAACAGCCGATGAAGGCTTCCGTCCCGGATGCCTTTAGACACTTCAGTTCAACTATCAGGTCCTCGAAACCGGTGATGCAGATATTTTTCATTCTCTTCTGGAGGCCCATGTTCCACGCGGTCCCCACGGAGCACTCTCCGCAGACGCTGCATCCTTTACGATACCGCCATTCGCAATCAGGCAACTTGGCGCAGTAGGGCAGGAGCAGGACGGACGGCTTTTTACGCATGATCTCTGCGAACGAACCGTTCGTAACGGAGATCAGGTTGCAATACTCCAAAGGAATACCGTACTTGGAGATGGCGATCTTCTGCAGTGCCTGGCCGATGGGCCTGCAGAAATCTTCGCACGACATGCCGGCGATGATAATCCGTCCGGTATCAAAGAAATCGGCGATGATACGACGGATATGGTCGTAATCGAGCGGGGCGCCCCTCAGCTCCGCTTCCAGGTCGAAAAGCGCTCGAGTTGGAAAGGACAGGAAATCTCCAGTGATGAAGACATCCTTTAGTATCTTGCGGGGCAGGTTTATCACCAGGGTGAATCGCACCAGGCCGGCATCCGTTTTGTGGGCTGCCTGAACCACTTCACTTTTTTCATAGGTGGGCTTTACGAGGTGGACCCACTCGTAAGACTCATAGTATTTCAGCTTTTCTTTAAAGAGCCGCCGCTCGGCAGTTGTGAGATTTCCCGGTTCGAGCCTGATCCCCAAGTGCTCTTCAAACCCGGTTCTGATGGCTTTTTTGATAGTTCGCAGCGGGGGCGTATGCCCCAACTCCCAGTTGAGGCACGTGACTCTTTCCTTTACCGAGTTGATTTCCTTGGCCCTGAGCTTTTCGACGGGGATCCTCAAACTCCTCAGCATCGTATCGACGTCGAAGTCGACGAGCATCGTTCCCTGAAAAAGGAATGCGCCATCACTCTCAGTTCCGCCGGTCCCGGATATCTTGCGTCCGTTGATCTCGATGTCGTTTCGCGGCCGAAATCCAGATTCCACCCCCAGAATGCGAAGCGCCGTTACCACCGGATCGCAGAGCGATTTAAAGAGCCTTCCGGTCGGAAGCTCCAGGCCAAAAAAGGACTTGTCACATATGACCTCCCATCCGAGCTGAGTCTCGTCAAAGAGGATGGCCCCTCCTCCTGTGATACGCCGGTTGACTTCTATCCCATGATCCCGGCAGTATTGGGTGCGGATCTCTTCCTGAACCGACTGATGAAATCCGACCAGCGCTGCTTTCGGTCTGAACTGCAGGAAGTGGATGGTATTCGGAATGGCGCCCCGCCCTTTCAATTCCACGAGGACATCGTCGAGCGCCATATTTTCAGCAGCGCGCATGGGGGGTGTGTCCAAAAGCCGCCAAGTTTCCATCAACCTGCCTCAACTCTCTTTTATGTGGCGCTCGAAATCCTAGGGAAGCATAGTCGGTTCGGCGCCTATCTCTTCATAATAAACTGGTTCCCAGATCGCACGAAGGGGCTTGATGTCAACGTAGTTGTACGCGCCTCTCTTCTCAGGGGGGCCGAACTTGCCGCTCTGAAGGCTGGGGAACCCTTCCTTCGCCAGGATTTCCACCGTCTCATCAACATCGTCAACCAGGAAATTCATGTGGTGGATTCCTTCGCCCCGTTCCTTGAGCCAATCTCCATAGATGGAGGGACCGTCAACAGGTTGCACCAGTTCAAGCTGGACATCGCCGACCTGCGTCAAAGCGATTTTTTCCCTGGCCCAGACCGTTTTGCCGTGATATTTGCGGTCATAGACCAGTGGCGCTTCCCAATTGAAAACCGCCCATGGTCCAATGCCCAGTATGTTCCAGTAGTTTTGGGCCACTAACTCCAGGTTCTCAACCACAATGGCGATTTGATTGATTCCCTTGCACTTGACCTTAGCCGGACTTTCCTTCCCGGTTTCTGGAAACATGATCGGTTCAGCGCCTATCTCCTCATAATGAACCGGTTCCCAGATCGCGCGAAGAGGCTTGATGTCAACGTAGTTGTAAGCGCCTCTCTTCTCCTGGGGGCCGAACTTTCCGCTCTGAAGACTGGGGAACCCCTCCTTCGCGAGGATTTCCACCGTCTCATCAACATCGTCAACCAGGAAATTCATGTGGTGGATTCCTTCGCCCCGTTCCTTGAGCCAATCTCCATAAATAGACGGCCCTTCAACCGGCTGGACCAGTTCGAGCTGGACTCCTCCGACCTGGGTCAAAGCGTTTTTTTCCCTGGCCCAGACCGTTTTGCCGTGATATTTGCGGTCATAGACCAGGGGCGCCTCCCACTTGAAAACAGCCCATGGTCCTATGCCGAATATATTCCAGTAGTTTTCCGCCACCAACTCGAGATTCTCAACCACAATAGCGAGTTGATTGATCCCCTTGCATTTAACTTTGGCCGGACTCACATTTTCCATGGCTTTTCCCCTTTTCTCAAAGTGGTTCAAGCATCTTGGGCGACAATCGATTTGTGCACGAGTTGAACGAGATCCATAACTTCAATGGGCACCCCCTTTCTCCTTGCATAGGTGGTCATGGTCCGGACACATTGCTGACAGGCGCTGACCACCACCCTGGCGCCGGTTTCAAGAACTTCGTCCATCTTCTGCGCGGCGATGGCTGACGAGAGCTCCGGATCGAGCATCTCCAGGTTGCCGCCTCCGCCGCAGCA
This sequence comes from Syntrophobacter sp. SbD1, assembly GCA_900290365.1. GTDB lineage: Bacteria > Desulfobacterota > Syntrophobacteria > Syntrophobacterales > Syntrophobacteraceae > SbD1. The sequence continues at coordinate 45,820 of OMOE01000105.1, forward strand.
TTGGCACTTCTCCCGGTTTCTGGACAACTCAACGAGCTTCACACCCGGGATGGATCGAATAACTTCCCTCGGTTCATCATAGACCCCGGCCCCTCTGCCAAGATCACACGGGTCGTGGTACGTGACGGTAACCGGCAGATGCTTCAGAGGAAGCCGGTTTTCCTTGATCAGCCGGCTCAGGAACTCGGAGGCGTGGAAGATCTCGAATTGGTGGGGATAATATTCACGCCACATCTGGTAACAGGATGGGCACGCGAACACCACCCTGCTCGCCCCCTTCCGGCGCACTGCATCGAGATTGTGGGCAACAAACGTGTTAAGCGTTTCCCCGAGGCCGGCTCCAAGCAGCGGGAAGCCGCAACACCACTCATCTTCGCCCAGCAGAGTGAAATCCACGCCGCTCACATCCAGAATCTGCGCCAGCGCCATGGGAATCCGCTGCGCCATCGGGTAGTAAGCAGCGACGCAGCCGGTGAAATAGACCACCTCGGCCCGGTCCCTTACATAGCGGTCTTCCGGTGCATTGCGCATATCATCGACCCAGTCAGCCCGCTCCTGGTTGTCTTCTGCAAAGACATTGCGGCTTTCTTCGAGGTTATCGCGAATCGATTCTATTTTTTCGGGATAACTACCCGAATGCACCATGTCCCGGCGAAGAGACAGCCAGAGGTTCTTGAGGCCGATGCCAACGGGACACACTTCCTGGCAGTTGCCGCAAAGAGTGCACCGGAAGACGTTGCCGCTGAACTCTTTGCTCCCCTCCTGTGCTGGGCCTCTTTGCCCAAAGAGCCGCCGAAAGAGCGCAGTTCGGCCCTTCAACAGTTCCTTGAGGCCCTTCATGCGGGAAAGTGCAGAGATCGTCCCCTCTCTAGATGCTGAAACCGCCGGACAAACATCGACACACAACCGGCACTGGGTACAGGCCTCCATCTCCAGCATTTGTCCTATACTGTAGTCTCGATTGCTCACATCACTCCTGCTTGTACCTCTTGATATCAGCAATAAGCATCTGCTCCACGGCTTCCGGCCCGTGGGTCAGCTTCTGAATCTGCGCCATGTCCTTGGGGCGGAGCTTAAACATCCACCCCTTCCCGTAGCAGTCCTGGTTGATCAAAGAGGGGTCCGCCTCCAGCTCCTGATTGGATGAGTCTACCGTACCATCCACAGGAGAATAGGCGGTACCCAGCCATTTTCCGGATTCAACCCTTGCGAATTTCTTCCCGGCCTGAAGGGCTTTCCCATCGAAGGGAAGTTGCACGTATACGACTTGCCCTGCGAGCTGCTGCGCGAAATCATCCATGCCCATGACCAGAATGTCTCCCTGAGGCCTGACCCAGAAATGATGTTCGTCGTAGTAAAGGTCGTCAGGCATGTCGTAGCCTTGTATTTGCATATCCATTTCTCCTGAGCCGCTGCGGTAACTTCATAACGTGTTCAGCCTACTTGAGCAGCTTTGCGCCAAACAATTTCTTCAGCCCTTCAAAACCCCCGGTGTACACTCCTTCAACAATTTTGACCGCTTCGGCTTCAGGAACGTCCTTGGGTTCAAAAGTGGAATACCATTTTACTTCGCACTGCCCGGAACCCAGATCTATAACCTCCACGGTAGAAAAGTAGTCTTTTAGCGGCAGAGGTGAGGTAACAATGGAATAGCTCAGGGTCTTTGCCAGTTCGTCGATTCTCTCCAGTTTCTCCACAATGGGAGGACCTCCACTCTTAAGGGTGAGCGAACGCACAGCCCCTACGCCCAACCCTTCCATCGTGCTTTTCTCGAAAGCATCAACGAAAACGGGGATCCCGTTGAAGTCACTGAGAACCTTCCACACCTGGTTTGCTGAAGCATCGATACGAGTGCTCATACTAACCTTGGACATGATTTCCTCCTGAGTTCGGTGTAAAGTTCGTTGCAAACCGCCGGTCAAACGCGCTCTTATCCCGATTCACCGGCTCGAGATATGGCATTCATGGCTATGACGACCGGCGCCATGATCATGTGGAGAAGGTTGCTGAATGGAAGATAGGCAACCAAAGCCCCAGTCACGATCGCATGCAGGTACCAGACATATCCGTAAATTTCCGGCAGGGCCGGGTTATCCGTAAACAAACGACTGATTGCATATCCGAGAAAAGCGTATCCCGAACCAGGCCACGGTCCTGTCATCGCAATGCGCATTCCCTCCAGGGTAAAGCCAATGATGACGATACCGCCAAGTAAAATGAGAACCGGCCAGTCCTGTCCCGGTAAACCCCCGATATCTTCAGACCGCGCCCGGACCCTCCGAAGTGTTGTAAGGATGACTCCAGAAAGGATCATCAAGCCGCTGAAATCGAAGAGAAAAGCGACGAGGTGGTCATTTTTGTCGAGCATTGTCCAGGGCAGGGACGAACCTGGCGTCCATAGCGACGTCAGCAATGCCGTCATTCCCCACAGGAAACGAAACACAAAGGGCCAAAAGATCAAAGAATGAATGAACCACCGGAGCACCGACTGTTTGAAGAGCCTTCTTTGCAAGAAAATGTCGAGAGCCACGATCTTGAGCACGTAAAGCGTCTTTGAAAGTATATCCATTCCTCTCCTGTTGCCGGCAGCTTTATGCGCTTCGGGCCCAGGCGCCGGTTCCCCCGGGATCGGACGCCTCGCTGAGACCCAGACGATACAAAGGCTCGTCATTCCAGCCAGGAACAGGAACAGCGAGATGATGGTCGTCATATCTCCGGCAGAAAATGTGGCGGCATGGCATGGCATGCACATAATGCTCTTTGCGGGGAGCACCATGGCCGCGGCGCCCACCGGATTTCCCTTGTGATGGCACCGCTCGCAGGAACCTTCTTCGCGCTTCAGAGTCATGTTGTGAAGGTTACCTGGCTGGTCTGGCTTCAGTTCGATCTGCCAGAGGACTTTATCGGGTCCTCTGACCGGGACAATGCCCGAAAGATGGCAGGCTTCACAACTAACGTCCAGGTGCGCGGCATGACTCACCTTCTCATCGTGCCGGTTGTGGCAAGCCAGGCAGGCGATCCGCTCCTGCCCACCATGGCCAAATTCCGCGGACTTCGGATGACAGACAAGACACGATTGTCCGCTATGAGTGGAAAAACCATATGCCTGCAGGTCAACAGCCGGGAAAGCCAAACCAGCGGCGACTTGGTAATCCCCGTGGCATTTGAAGCAAAACGCGGCAACCTTCTTCGCTGCGCCAGGGTCTTCCTCTTCCACCAGTCGATGACAAACCATGCATCCCTCATCATCGGAAGAGAGTGCGGGCAAGGCTGTCTTCTCTGCATGGCAGACCCCGCACTGCAGGCTGACGGGCTTTGACTGATCAAAAGCGGGCGGAAGCTTTTTCGCAGTTAACTGATAGTGCGGGTCATGACAAGCGGTGCAAACTCTGTATTCTTGGGGGGCCTTCACCCGTTCACCGGCATGAACTCCAGAGTCCAGATTCTCAACCACCTCCCGATGGCAGCCTGAACATTGATCAAGCCTGTAGAAGTCATTGAGCCCTTTATTAACAGCCATTGGGTCGGGATGAAGACTTTCTTTGCGGACATCTCCATGGCATTCAAAACATGAAATCCGCCCGTGGACGGAGACATGGAAACGTCCGTGATCAATAAACCATGAGGCTTCACCCTGGATCCCCATGAGCAGGACAAGCACAACGGTCAGCACAGGTATAGCTATCCACGGGAACAGCCCTGACTCATATTTCTTCGAGTAAGCCTCAAGCATGACGTTTCAAAAAGCTCCTTTTAAAGATCCGGCTTGCTCTATATTCGTGGAGGTCGGTGCTACGGATGCAGCGTCTGTCTCACTTGATCCTGACTTCGTCTGGTTCTGGCGCGGCTCGGGAATGCCCTCAATCCTAACGTCGCGTCATGCCAACTTTGCAGGCTGTATTGAATGTCATCCCTTCCCCCAGTCCGTTCCAAACCAACCCGCTTTCCCTGTTCTATTATCCTAAAGTCATGCCACCATCGACGGCGATGGCTTGACCGGTTACATGGGGGGAAGTCGCGAAGTAAATGGCCAGGTCGCCCATGTCCTCCGGTGTCTGGGCCTCTCCCTGAGGGATCAGGCTCTCCTGGTGACGTTTCCACGACTCCTCCATTGTTTCACCAGGTCCTCTCCACTTCTCGGCAAGTCCAGTGGGACCGTACCACATCTGAGTGCCAACGATCCCTGGACAGATGGCGTTGACGGTTATCCCGGTCTTAGCCAATTCTTTGGCGAGGGCGTTGGTGAAGCCCACCACCGCGAACTTGGAAGCCGTATAGTGAGCCAGATCGGGGAACCCTGTCTTACCGGCGATGGAGGCCGTGTTTATGATCCGGCCCCAGTTTTGCTTCTTCATATGAGGGATGACAGCTTTACAGCAGAGGAAAACGCCCTTGGCGTTCACATCGTTAACGAAGTCCCAGTCTTTTTCCGTAAGTTCCTCGACAGGCATAATGCTGATCACGCCTGCGTTGTTGACAGCTATGTCAAGGCTGCCGAGCCTGTCAATGGTCTCTTTGACCATATTCTGAACTTGGTCCCATTTGGTCACGTCCGCCTTGAGGGCAATGGNNACAGCTACATCACAGCCTGCCTGAGCGAGCCGTTTGACAATGCCCTGGCCGATCCCCCGGCCTCCGCCAGTCACCAATGCAACTTTGCCTTTCAGTTCCATGGTTTGTTCCTCCGTCTTTTTTAAACCTCGGGTGTGAAGGAGGCTCGGGATAACTTTCTACTCTCACATCCTTCTTGCCATACCAAACCGCTGCTTTCATATCCTTCTTCCCTTTGATTTCATCTCTTCTCTTTACCCTTATACTGAGTTCGGAGAATGCCCGGGTCAAATCGATTTGGCAACTTCGCCGTCCGGTACCGATGCAAGAATTCCCCTTTTCATCGCGCTGTTCATCGTCCGCCTTACGTCCACGACAACGGGCCCTTCTTTTGTCACGCGTATCATAGCTTGCTGCCCGCGCCGCACTTCCACTTCCCTTTCGCCGTCCAGTGCCAGAACGGACGGCACAGTTGAGATCTCCACCTCCTCCCCCACATTCATGATTCTCTGTTCGTTTACAATTACCTTCTCTATTATGCCAGGGGCGATAGGCGCTTTGACAAAGCGCCCCTTGCCTCCAAGTTTCAGGCAGAGACATTGCGGCTCTTCCGCCCCTATCGGGTGAAGGAGTCCACCTATCGAGGAAAGACCGATATTGCCCGGTTCGGCCCGATTGAGGAAGATCTGGCTAACCTTCCGCATGTCCCAGACGGCCTTCGATGCCACAAATAAGTCTTCGCAGACGGCTATATCCACCAGGGCCAGGTCAACCACCGTTCCATCCACCTTAACCTCCAGCTTGGTAGAGGAAAAAGTGCACTCCTCCAAAGGCGTCAGGTTTGCCGCCACCAGCCCGGCAGCCATTCCTGCTATGGTGGCCTCAACCATGAAAGAGAAGACGTTGTTCGTCCCTGTGGAAATCGGCAAGACCGGGACCTTGATAGTACCTTTAGCCACGACCCTGTTGGTCCCGTCGCCTCCAAGAGTAATGATGCAAGTTGTTCCATTTTCTTCCATGATCCTGGCTGCTTCGGTGGAATCTCTCTGGTCCGCCCTGGCATCGAAGTCGAGTGGAAAGACGTCGACGTCGACCTTCAAGCTGTCCAGTGCCCGTGGTACGATCCCATAGTAGTCGGGCATAAAACAGACCTGGTCCACACCGACCGCTTCAAGTCCAAGAAGAATACGGCGGACCATCCGCACCTTTTCTTGATTGTCAAAGGAGCTCCCGTACGCCACCAGCCTCCGGATATCCTTTCCTGATGCCGGGTTGGCAATGATTCCCACTAGTGACAAGCCGCCCTCCTCCTTAAAAGTTACATTTTTCGATCTTTCCCTTTGCTTACAACCCTATCACCGTCTTCGCCGCCCGGATCACACCGGGTACAACATAAATGGGGGTTAGATCGGAGTCTTCACCATTCCTCCATCTACATTGATCGCCTGCCCGGTGATGAACTTGGCTTTATCCGAGGCCAGGAAGGCCACCATGTAGGCGATATCTTCCGGGTCGCCGTGATGCCCCAGGGGGATGTTCTGCTTGGCGAACCACTCAACGGCTTCCGGCCCTGACATCCCAACGAGCTTGCCAATTTGCTCCCCCAGTTGTCCCGGGGCATCCCACAGCTGCGTGTGGATGGGCCCGGGGCAGACGGCGTTTACAAGGATGTTATCCTTGGCCAAATAGTTGGCCAGATCCTTGGTGAACATAATCACGGCCGCTTTGATAGAGTCGTAATCCACCAGTCCGCCCGGTTGTTTCCCGAAGATCGAGGAAATATTGATGATCCGTCCCCAATTGGATTTCCGCATGTAAGGGATAACCTGCTTGGAGCACTCAATGACGCCGAAGAACATCAGGTCCATGTTGTAACGAAACTCTTCATCGGGCAGCTCCAGCATGTCGCTCAACCGGCCTCTACCGGCATTGTTCACCAGGATATCAATGCGCCCGAACTTTTCGACGGTCTTGGCCACCAGGTTCCTGATATCCTCCGGCTTAGCAACATCCGCCTGGATAGCGAGGACTTGTACCCCCCCGGCCTTGATCTCCTCGGCCGTTTTCTCTAAAGCTTCCTTGCCTCGAGCACAGATGACTACGTTGCATCCTTCTTCGGCCAACACACGGGCACAGGCCTGACCGATGCCCCGGCTGGCGCCGGTTACCAACGCTACCTTTCCTTTTAATCCTGTGTCCATTCATTATCCTCCTTATTCAGTCCAGTTGCAGATGCCCCGCATTGTTTTCAGTCAACGTCTTCCCACGTCCCGGGAGTTTTCTGTCCCACCCACAGGTACGGTTTTTCGAAGCCGATACCGAAAAAGAGTGGGATGAAAAAGGACCATGCCACCCCCATGTATCCGTAGGTTAAGGCCGAGTTCATGTCGCTGAACACCGGACCTATCAGGCCCTTGATTACAAGGGTTAGAATGACGCTAAGCGCTCCGGTACATACGCTCGCAAGAATGCCGCCCCAGGGCATGGGTATCTTCGTGAAAGGCCAGTTGTGCAAGGGTACCAGCACGCCATAGATGAAAGAGCAGCTGACAAAAAACAAGAGCAGCCATTCGTTGGTCGCGGTATAAGAACCGATGTTCCAGAATTTGCCCACGCCTTCCAGGCCGGAATCCCAAATTCCCAGTAGAGCTGAAATCTTCAACCACACAGCCACGGCAACAAACATCAGCAGCCAAATCGCGATTGACTTCGTGGGTTGGCGCATTTTTCTGAACCAGTACCCAAACAAACCTGTGGCCAGACCCATCTGAGCGAAGGGAAACCACCAGGGCGGGATCCAACGGACATGAGTCATCGTGAAGATCCAGGTAAGAGCTAGACAAATGAGGAGAAGTATGCCGAACTGCCGTGGAGCGGTGAATCCCGCAACAAGCCAATTTTCCCCGGTATATGCAAGAAAAACCAGCACAAAGTATAGGCTGCCGACAATGGGAAAGGCCCATCCGGCACCCAAACCAAGCAAGTATATGGCCTTGTACGAAAACCAGCCCAGGACCCAGCATGCTATTGTCGCAACAAAGCCCCGATAGAAGCGATTTTCAATCTTATCGAACGGCCACATCCCCACGGCGAAAAATAGAAAACACCACCAAAGAGATAACACCATGTAAACTACGTTGTCGAACCAGTACCACTTCAACACCTCGTCTCCGGTCCACGGTCCTATTGGCACCGCCTTCATCCACACGTTAAGTAAGTAGTTGGTTATGATCGTCAGCCCATAGATAAGGGCCAAGCCCTTGATGGCGACATTCATACGTAAAGGAGCCACTTCTATTGTTACCTTTTCTTCCATGAGTCTCATCAGTATTCCTCCTTGCTCAATCCGGTTGCAGATGCCCTGCATTGTTTTTCAGAGTTGAATCCCTGCGGTCCGCATTGGCATCGAAGTCGAGTGGGGAGACGGGAACGTCGCCCTTTAAGAGTTCCCACAAGTAACAAGGCGGTCTCCTGCTTAAAAGCGACATCCCCAGTTCACTCCCCTTGCTTACGACTCCATTACTTTCTTTATCGCCCGGATCACTTTCTCCTCACTGGGTATATATTCCTTTTCCAGTGCCGAGGAGAAAGGAACAGGCGTAAAGGGTGCGGCGATCCTGAGGATGGGGGCATCCAGACGATCGAAGGCTTTTTCGGCGACGAGGGCGGCAATTTCAGCGCCGGGGCCTGCAAACTTCACCGCTTCATGAACGATGACCAAGCGGTGCGTTTTCCGGACTGATTCCAAAATGGCGTCCTCATCCAGTGGGCTGAGGGTGCGGGGGTCCAATACCTCGACGCTGATACCGTCCCGGGCCAACTTTTCGGCGGCGCTTAGCGCAGTGTGGACCGCCTGGGCAGTGGCTACGATCGTCACGTCTTTGCCTTCACGTTTGATATCCGCCTTCCCCAACGGTATGGTGTATTCTCCAGCGGGCACTTCACCTTCCAGGGCGTAAAGGATTTTGTGCTCCAGAAAGACTACCGGATTGTCGTCACGGATGGCGGAGATTAACAGCCCCTTTGCATCGGCCGGCGTGCTCGGCATTACCACCTTGAGCCCCGGGACATGCATGAACCAGGCTTCCAGGCATTGGGAGTGCTGCGCAGCGGCCCCGATACCCGCTCCGCAGGTGGTTCTCAGCACCATGGGAATCTTAGCCTTTCCGCCGAACATATACTTCATTTTGGCCGCCTGGTTGTAAAGCTGATCCATCGACACGCCGATAAAGTCGACAAACATAAGCTCGATCACCGGCCTCAGCCCGCAGGACGCGGCCCCAACCGCCGTTCCTATGATAGCGCTCTCGGTAATGGGCGTATCGCGCACTCTTTTCGAGCCGAACTGATCGAGCAATCCAGCCGTAACACCGAAGAGCCGAACTGATCGAGCAATCCAGCCGTAACACCGAAAATACCACCGTAGACGCCAACGTCTTCCCCAGCCACGTATATGTTGGGGTCCCGCTGCATCTCGATTTTAAGGGCATCATTCAAAGCTTGGGCGTATGTCATTGTGGGCATCTCATCATGCTCCTTTCCAGTTTATGTGACAGCCTCTCCTGGAAGTCCGCTCTCACCGGCTTTCCCTTTAGCTGGTGTATAGATCGAGTGTCAGCTCATCAGCGTCCGGATAAGGGCTCTGTTCCGCAAACAGCTCGGCCTCTTCGACCTCTTTCTTTATCGAGATCTTGATCTCCTGGACCTTTTCGGGAGTCAGCACCCCCAGATCGAGGAGTTTCTTTTCGAACCTGGGAATCGGGTCCTTTTCTTTCCACGCTTCCAGTTCCTCCTTGCGCCGGTACACGCAGGCGTCGCCCTCAAAGTGGCCCCGGTGACGGTATGTCTTGCACTCGATCAGTGAGGGTCCCTGACCCTGCTTCGCCCGTTTGATCGCCTCACTGGCCGCCTCGCAAACCGCCATGACGTCGTTTCCATCCACCGTGATACCTGGCATGTCATAGGCGCCAGCCCGGTCTGCAATATTAGGCACACACATTGAGTTCGTGGTGCAGCTGGAAATGCCATACAAGTTGTTTTCGGCAATGAAGACAACCGGGAGCTTCCAGCAGGTTGCGAGATTCATGGCTTCATGGGTCGTCCCCTGGTTGGACGCTCCGTCCCCGAAAAAGCACACGGCCACGTTGTCTTTTTCCAGGTACTGGCAGGCCAGAGCGGCGCCTGTGGCGAGAGGGGGACCTGCGCCGACGATGCCGTTGGCTCCAAGAATTCCCAGGTCAACGTCCGCAATATGCATCGAGCCGCCCTTGCCTTTGCAGTACCCGGTCTTCTTGCCGAAGAGCTCCGCCATCATGAACTTGACGTCACCTCCTTTGGCGATCAGATGCCCGTGCCCGCGGTGGGTGCTGGTAATGTAATCCGACACACGTAGATTGGCGCACACGCCGGTGGCAACTGCTTCTTCACCCGCGTAAAGGTGCACGAATCCCGCAATCTTGCCGGCGGCGAAAAGTTCGCTGACCCGAATCTCGAACATCCGGATCCTGTTCATGATCGTGTACATGTCGATCATTTTTTCTTTGCTGATATCCATTTTTTTTCCTCCGCGCCGAAAGTCTTTGTCATTGAAATCCCTGAGCATCTCTAATGGCTTTTTGAAGTGTGCCGCAGACTCCTTTCTTCCTCCCCGCCACACAAATGCTGGCGTCACTTTTCGACAAATACCGTTATTGCCGCATTGGCTACCAGGATCTGATCACAATCACTTCCGAATTGGGCGACGCAAAGCCCTTTGACAATCATACCGCCCTCTACTGCCCTGCATGTCTTCCGTCCAATGGGCGCCTCCGCCATCACCCGATCCAGATCGACATCCTGCGGCCGGGGTACAGCCACAACGATTTGCACCTCGAGGGCATTAAGATCTTGAATCCCCATGATTTCGACGATCCCACACAGGCAGTTCCTGGAAATGGCATCCCTCACAGCCCGGCATGCCGCCTTTGTGGCGTCTTCTCCATGAAGATCTATCCCCGTACCAATTTCTACGATGAATCGCTTACCTGCCACTGGTTACCTCCTGTCTCTCAGGTGCTTAGTTGTGAGATCATTTCATCTGCGTGATAGGAACTTCGAACCAAAGGCCCCGCCGCCACTCCCTTGAATCTTGCAGACCGGGCGGTTTCGGCCCATTTCTCGAACTCTTGCGGCGAAATATAGCGGACCACTGGAAGGTGGTTTTTCGACGGGGACAAATACTGACCCATCGTGAGTAACGAGCACCCCGCGCGTCGCAGGTCCGCAATCGTTTCGAGTACCTCGCGCTCCGTCTCGCCCAGTCCCAGCATGATGCCAGACTTGACAACAAGGCTCCGCCCGAAGGCATATTCCAGAATCTGCAGGGAGCGCTGATACTTGGCTTGGGGTCGAACGAGAGGATAGAGGTGCGCCACGGTCTCCACGTTGTGGCCGAATACGTCCGGACGGACGTCCAAGATTTGCCGCAAAGCGGGCAGGGAACCTCCGAAATCCGGAACGAGGACTTCAATGCTCACACCGGGGCAACGCCTCCTGATCGTCTCGATAGTTCGGACGAAATGCCCCGCGCCTCCGTCCGAGAGATCATCGCGCGTTACGGAAGTTATCACGGCGTGCTTTAGCCGCAGGACCTGAACCGCCCTGGCCACACGTTCGGGTTCACCTTTGTCCTCGCTGCCGGGAACGCCTTTGTCCACCGCACAAAACCGGCAACTTCGGGTGCAGGTGTTTCCCAATATCAAAAAGGTGGCGGTGCCGCGGCCGAAACACTCACCCAGGTTGGGACAGTGAGCGTTCTCGCATACGGTGCTAAGATGCAGGGGAGCCAGCACAGACCCCATCCGATCAAGGGCTTCGTTGTCCGGAGCGGGAAGAACCAGCCAGGGAGGGCGCTCCTTCGGCCATTTCCGCACTCCCGGTGGTGTGGGATACCCGAAGACCCGGCAGAAAGTCTCTATGAAACGGACTTTCACATCAGCCAGGTCCAACCGGCGCCCCAACTCACGCTCCATGGATGTGACCTTTTCGTCCGGGTCTCCACATGGGTTGATGGTGTCGAACCAGCGGAGGTCAGTGTTCACGTTCAACGCGATCCCGTGATAGGTGACCCACCTTCGTGAGGAAATCCCTACACTGGCTATCTTAGCCGAACCCGTCCATACACCCTGCCTGCCGCTCTTTAACTCCGGATTCAGACCATAACTCCAGAGCACTGCCGCCACGGTATCCAGGAGCATCTTCAGGTAAAGATGCAGGTCTTTGATCTTGAGCTTGAGAATCGGATAAGCCACAAGCTGGCCCGGACCATGAAAAGTCGCCATACCACCGCGGTCTACGTGGAATACCAAGGCCTCGCTCCGATTGAGGATTTCTTCAGGGACCCGCAAATCCTCTAGACTGCCGCTCCGTCCGATAGTTATCACCGGTGGATGTTCAACCACAACCAGACGGTCCGGAGAAAGCTCCGCCATGCGCTCGGAAACCAAGGCTTCCTGGAGCTTCAAAGCTTCACCGTAGGGCAAAAGCCCCCAGTCCAGGACCTGCATATGGGAGATTGAGGCTTCGTGCATTTCAATATTGCCTCGCACCACCCGCCGTCAGGGCCCCCCGGAGGGGCCAGACGGGGAGTCCGTGGGCCCCTGCTCTCCGATGGGCAGGGGCCGGATCAAAACAGAGCGCTCTTCACGGGGCCTATCAGCGTTTTGGCAGATAAAGGGCCCAGTTCGCTGCGTCCCGTGCGGCATCTACAACCGTCTCTGAATAGGAGGGATGGATTCGGATGCTGCGGGCAAGCTCCTTTACCGTCGCTTCCAGTTGCATGGCGAGCACGGCTTCACCTACCAGGTCCGTCGCACCTGCCCCGACTATGTGTACGCCAAGGATCTCTCCATG
>OMOE01000105.1:58270-59272 GCA_900290365.1 Syntrophobacter sp. SbD1
CCTGCCCCGACTATGTGTACGCCAAGGATCTCTCCATGGCGAGCATCCGAAACTACCTTCACGGCGCCTTCCACCTGTCCCCGTAACATAGCCAGTCCGTTGATGGCATAAGGGAAGCTTCCGACGTCGATCTCCAATCCCTTCTTCTCAGCTTCCTCCTCGGAAATACCAACCGCGCCCACTTCCGGGGAAATCCACAGACCACGCGGGATAAGATGGAAAGGGTACGCGCCGGCCCGGCCCATGCAATTCTCCGCAGCCGTGATCGCCATGGAAGATGCAGCATGGCTGAGCATCCACCCACCTGTCGCATCCCCTATGGCGTAGATCCCCTCCACTGAAGTTTCCAACCGGTTATTCACGCGGATTCCGCCATCTTCGTTCAGCTCAACTCCGACCTGTTGGATCCCCATATCGGTTAAGGCAGGTTTTCTCGAAGCAACCAATACGTTCTGCACTTCAACGGTTCGCTCGTTGGCTGCGGAAAGCACGCAGGACCAGCCGGTCCCTGATTGCGACCTGGAAACCGATCTGAGAGCATGGCGTGTAAGGATCTCCACGCCCTTTTCTCTCAAGGACTGAGCAACCCTCTGGCTCGTGTCATGATCTTCACGCGGCAGGATGCGTGCTGACTCTGTGACAAGAACTACCTTGCAGCCGAAAGTGGTCATGAGATAAGCCATTTCAACATCAATACAGCCGGAGCCGCAGATCAATACTGAAGAGGGCATCTGCGTCATTCCGAGCACATGATCAGTGGTGATTGCCGCCTCTTTAAGTCCCTGAATCGCAGGAAATGCAAGTGAACTACCCGTGGCGATGATGATCCCCTTCGCTTCATAAACACGGTCTTCCACTTCAATTTCCCGTGGGCTTTTCAGGACCGCGCGGCCACCGATCAACTCCACGCCGTTGTTCTTAAGAAGCGCTTCCATGCCCATCCGGATCTCTTGCGATACCCCGTTCTTTCTATCAACGATGGCCTTGAAGTCCACAGGCTCG
>OMOE01000105.1:59279-62030 GCA_900290365.1 Syntrophobacter sp. SbD1
AGGATCTCTTGCGATACCCCGTTCTTTCTATCAACGATGGCCTTGAAGTCCACAGGCTCGATGGCCGCTTTGATCCCGAACTCCCGGCCATCTCGAATCAGGTGAAGCAGGGTGGCGGCCCGCATCCATATCTTGCTGGGGATGCAGCCTCTATTTACGCATGTGCCACCTAGTTGAGCACATTCAACGAGGGCCACTTTCCCCCCGAGTTGGGATGCCCTGATGGCTGCAGCGTATCCTCCCGATCCTCCACCGATCACAATCACATCGCGCATCTAAATCTCCTCGCTCAGGACGGTTTTCGAGCCCAACGCCAAGGGATCACGTCAAAATGAGAGTCGGCTGTTCAAGGTAGCTGCACAGCAGATCGAAGAATACGCTTGCCGGAGATCCGTCCACCACCCGATGATCGAAAGTTAGGCTTAATCCCATCAAGGAGCGGATGACAATCTCACCCTCAAAGACGACCGGCTTTTTCACCACGCGGCCAATACCGAGAATTCCCGTCTCAGGAGGTCTCAGAATGGGGGTGAAGTTGTCCACTCTCGACGCGCTGAGATTGGTAATTGTGAACGTTCCACCCGTAACGTCGTCCATACTTAAAGAGTTTGATCGAGCTTTACCGATTAGTACTCGCGCTTCGCCGGCGATTTGCAGGAGCCCTTTCCGGTCGGCATCACGAAGCACCGGTACGATCAGGCCCTCAGGTATGGCCACAGCAATGCCCATTGCCACGGAGTCGTGAAGGATGATTTCACTGCCCACCTGCGTGGAGTTCATGATGGGAAAGCGTTTCAAGGCTCGAGACGTTGCCATGATCACGATGTCATTCAGAGAAACCCTCACCGATTCGTCTTTTTTGTGTTGCTCCTGGACCAGAGCCACAAAGCGCAGGGACTCGGTGACGTCCACCTCGGAGGCTAAGCTGAGCTGTGCGGTATTGTGAAGGCTGGCGAACATGTTATCAGCAATAGCCTTCCGCATGCCCGTCATCGGAATTGTCAAGGCCGGCTTCTTTTCTTCCACTGCCGCCGGTTTCCTTTCCTGCAGCGCGCGTTCCACATCCTCCCTGGTTATCTTACCGCCTTCTCCGGTCCCGGAAATCACCGATATATCGAGACTTGCCTTCCTGGCGATCTCTTCGGCCAAAGGGGTGATCCTCGGTTTTCGCAGGGCTTGTTCATGGTATCGCGTGACGTCAGCTTCTCTGATGCGCCCATCCGGCCCGGTACCCTTCACGAGCGTCAGGTCAACGACGAGTTCTTTTGCCAGGCGTTTAGAAGCGGGAGTTGTCAGGTCAACGACGAGTTCTTTTGCCAGGCGTTTAGAAGCGGGAGTTGCCAGAATCTCGCCCCTCTCCACCGGCCCTTCAGCCTCTGTTCCTGAAGCCGCTGCAACTGGCGCCGGGGTTGGCTCCGCTATTTCTCCAACCTCTATTCCCTCAATCCTTTCCGGTATTTCTCCCGGCTCCGCAATCACCCCCACTATGGTTCCAATCGGCACGACCGCCCCCTCGCGGACTACGATCTGAAAAAGTATCCCGCCGACAGGAGCTTCAACCTTGTTGGTGATCTTCTCGGTCTCCACCTCGAATAGTTCCTCGCCTGCCCCCACCTGATCACCCTCGTTCTTGAACCACTTCGATAATTTCCCGGTCCGCATGGTCATTCCCAGCTTGGGCATCGAAACTTTAACGCTCACTCGAACCTCCTTGCCGACTCAAGCGTATGGATGTATAATTTAAAAAATACAGTGTCAAACTGGGCAAAATAACTCCACCCGTAGTTGCCTCTGAGGTTCGCCGTTATTGCCGTGCCTGCTGCCTGTTGTTCCTTCCTCGTATCTTGGCTTGTCCAAGGAACCGGGGATTTTCAGAATGGAGGGTCAAAACAGTTCGAGCTTAGAAGTCATCAACTCTTATAGTTTGGCAGTCAAATATTGAAAACTCGCGGTCTCCCCTTTTGCCTCATGTGCCGATTTAAAAGAGAAGAGCCAGGCGGACCTTTCGGACCCTTTTATGATTTTATCTTCTAGTATATTATTGCAAATTGCATACCATTTGCTGGAACTATTGGTTTGCCAAAAATTTCCTATAGTTAAACACAAGATTAGAGTCGCGCGGCACTGTACTGAATAATATAGGCGACACTGAGCTGTATCCGAAGAAGTTCACCTTTATAAACTGGCGACGGTAACCGGCAAAGCGCTCAACCAGAAGACCGCTGAAGTCGTATTCACGCACATGAGCACATTCTCCCGGAGAATGAACAGGTTATCGAAAATCAAGAAAACTTCATGGCCGCCTCGTCCATCTTAATATGGGCTATTGGCCACGGTTCCTGTCATGGGCGATTATCCATTGAAAAATCTCCGGCCATAAGTATTGATGGGCATTATGTCCGATCAGCATTCCAACATGCTGTAATGCCACCCCGGTGTCACCTTCGTACCATAGCACTCGGTTGTCAGTCCTGAGGGTCAATGCATGAATCGGAAGAATAGACCGGGGCGGAGCAATACTGCATTCAGGTTGTACTACGCTGAGGACCGGCGCGTCTATTCGGTTGGGGTCGGCAAGTCTGTCCCCCACTACCAAGCTGCCTCGCATGAAACGATTTTCCCGGTACAAAAGCTCGACGACATCTTCAAAGAGCCGATCGGCCATAGGAGTTTCATCGAGCATCCAGCGTCTGACCTAATGCCGCTAACTTAAGAGAAATTCCTGTCCTTTCGCATCCTTATGAATTTTCG
>OMOE01000078.1 GCA_900290365.1 Syntrophobacter sp. SbD1
GAACACGGTTACCTTGCGCTTGTCGCGGTAAGGACCAAAAACTTTAGACGTAAACCGCATCTCTTTGAGTGTCGTGTTCATGAGCTTTAAATCCGCGCTCTCGTCGTCTTCCTGACCGGCCTTCAGCGCGGCAAGGATCATGTCGCGTACGTATTCGGGACGCCGGATTCCCCCGGACAGTTCCAGCAGCTGATCGATTGCCGCGTCCACGGGCCCATTCTGCCTGTTAAAATAGAGTTTCATAAATAAGCTCCTTCTGCGAAAATGATACAGGCAGGGATAATAAAGCATTTCAGGTTGTTTGTCGAGGAGAGAAAATGAGAACTATTTTTCACCGATAAAAGAAGGAGAGAAATAAGAGGGCTTTTTTCCGCCCCCCATTTATCTCCGAGTGAAGCATTTCGGCTTTCATTTCGGCCCCTATATAAGCTTCGAGTCCATCCTCCTGACGGTCACGCAAAGGCAGTGCAAAAAACACAGGGATGGCCCCGACTGACCGGATTGTGTGAAACTCCAGTTTTTTTGATTTTTCCCTTTATTCGCCATTTTTTTTGGACTCCGAACATCTGAAAAGACTGCCGTTTTCTGATATACTTTGGAATAATAATTTATCGGGGAGGAGTCAAGCAAAATACGGGGCTTGGCTCATCGTGATCCTTCTGGTGCCTGTAACCTTTGTGATTCACTACTTCTGGACCGCCATGGCCCCGCAGCGGCCCAGATGCAGCAAATACATTTTGTGAAGAGGCTTTCCATGCTCGGCTCCGCCGTTCTGATCGCGAACTTCGGATCCGGGCCCCTGAGCTTGAACAACAAGGGCTAGGATAAGGCAGAATCCTACAGGAATGCAGGATGGGTCGCTCCTCCTAAGCCTTTTTTTTGTACCAGAGCGTATGAAAGCCAACCCATCCAACATCATTTTAATCGGCATGCCCGGCTCGGGGAAAAGCACTGTCGGCGTTCTCTTGGCCAAGTTCACATCGCGCAGCTTCATCGACAGTGATATCCTCATCCAGACGCAGCAGGGACGGTGCCTGCAGGACATTGTGGATCGCGACGGTTATCTTTCTTTACGGAGAATAGAAGAAAACATCCTTCTCAAGCTCGTCTGCAACAATCACGTTATCGCCACCGGTGGCAGCGCCGTGTACAGTCAGGCTGCAATGGAGCATCTCAAGAGAGACGGGATTGTTGTTTTCCTGGATGTAGATCTTCCGACGCTGCAAGCGCGGATTTCCGACTTTGCTACTCGCGGCCTTGCAAAACGGCCTGACCAAAGCGTTGCCGATCTTTTCGTTGAGAGGCTCGCCCTCTACCGAAAGCACGCCGATGTGACGATCGTCTGCATCGGGCTTACCCATGAAGCGGTTTGTGCCAGGATACTAAAAGAGCTTGACGCGCTAAGAAAAGGAAGCGGGTCTTCTTCATGAGGCCCCCCGAAGTTTGTACAAGGTGTGTGGTGGCGGTTGATTTTCCTCTTCAAATTCTGGGTCAGGTGAGGTATTATGGTACATTGATAATTCATGACCCTCTAAACTAGGAGATTCCCATGTCCTTGAACTTGTTATCCGTAGCAACCCTCGTTTTCCTCTTAAACCTTCCCTTCGGTTACTGGCGGGCGAACGTCCGGAAGTTTTCGTTCCCCTGGTTCCTCTCGGTCCATGCTCCAGTCCCCTTTGTGATCGCCCTTCGCCTGCTTTCCGGGCTCGGCTTTCATCTCGCGACGCTGCCGATCATGATCGCCGCCTATTTTGGAGGCCAGTTCGCGGGCAGCAAGATCTTCCATGTGCGCAAGAACCGGGACGC
>OMOE01000081.1 GCA_900290365.1 Syntrophobacter sp. SbD1
GCCCGCCGGTTCAACTTTGGAGCCTGCCGCCGTCAAAGACAGCGGCGGTTTGGGCTTGGCTACTATGGCTGCGGCGGCTCGCCGCCCGTCGGTTCAACTTTGGAGCCTGCCGCCGTCGAAGACAGCGGCGGTTTGGGCTTGGCTGCTATGGCTGCGGCGGCTCGCCGCCTTGGCTACTATGGCTGCGGCGGCTCGCCGCCTTCGAGTTGTCCCAGCACAGCGGGGATCTCATCGAGCATGTCCGTCGCCAGAAGCCCACGGGTCGAGAACCCATCGAATATCCTGTCGCATGCCGCTCCGTGCACATAAACTCCCAGGCAGGCGCCCTGAAAAGCGTCGAATCCCTGGGCGAGCAGACCTGCGATAATCCCGGTGAGAGTGTCTCCGGTTCCCCCGCCTGCCATCGCCGGATTTCCAGTGCTGTTTATTGCGAGCCTGCCATCGGGCGCTGCGATTATGGTTCGATGGCCTTTCAGGACGAGCACCACACCGTAGTCCCTGCTGAATTTCGACGCGGACTCGAGCCGGTTTCGCTGGACGTCCGATACGGAGCAGTGGCAGAGGCGGGCCATCTCACCCGGGTGCGGCGTAAGGACAAGAGGGACCCCGGCCTTGCGCAGGATCTCGGGACTTTCCGATATCGCCGTAATTGCATCGGCATCCAGGACAGTGGGGCAGGGGAGATTGGGCAGCAGTTGCCTGACCAGATTGGCTGTATCCTCATTTGTGGAAATTCCCGGTCCTATAGCCAGTGCCTGCTTTCCTTTCAGGAAATCGAGAATTTGATGGAGTGCGCAGGAAGAAGGGGTTTGTCCGGAAGTTTCGGCAATTGGAAGCGTCATCGTCTCGGTTAGCTTTACTTCCAGAATTGAATTAAGGCTTTCCGGAATGAAGAGCGTCACGAGGCCGGCGCCCGCTCTTCCGGCCCCCTGGCAAACGAGTGCTGCAGCGCCGGTCTTGCCAAGCGAACCGGACAGAACGCAAACGTGTCCGGCCCGCCCCTTATGTATTGCGGGATGGCGAGGCTCGATCCAGGATGAAACCAGTTCCTCGGTGAGCCAATATCGCTGAATTCCAGCCGATTGAACAAGGCCGGGCGGTATTCCAATATCGATCACTTCAATCTGTCCAACCAGTTCGGTCCCCGGTTCGATAAGGTGGCCGATCTTATAAAACCCGAAGGTGGCCGTGGCAGAGGCCTTGACAGCGGCGCCGAGAGCAAGGCCGGTTGTCGCGTCCAGTCCGGAAGGAACGTCGACCGCCAGGAGCGGAACATCGAGGCCGTTAAGTCTTTCTATTACATCGCGGTAGAGCCCCTTCACTTCGCTCTTGATCCCTGTTCCCAGGATGGCGTCGATTATGGCCCCGCTTTTTCGAATCGGTTCCCATTGAGTATCAAAGTCTCCCGATTCGTTCCAAACGGTTGTGGGGACTCCAATCTTTTCGATAACCCTGAAGTTCGTGAGAGCATCTCCGCTCAACTTCTGAGGGGAGCGAAGGCATACCACGCTAACCTGCGCCCCTTTCGAATGAAAAATTCTGGCGAGCGCAAAACCGTCCCCGGCGTTGTTGCCGCTTCCGGCGATAACGGTGATCCGCCTGTAAAGGAGATCGGGAAAAAGCCTCAGAAAGAAATCGGCAGCGCCCCGTGCTGCGTTTTCCATCAGAACGATTCCGGGGATTCCGATTTCGCGTATTGTCTTCTCATCGAGTGCGGCCATTTCCCCGGCGCTAAGGACCAGCATGTTATTTGCTCCTTGTGTTTGAGACGACGAAAGTCATTGGGAAAGTACCACAGCGAATTTTAAATAATCATTTAAAAATTGCGTGCATAACCTGCCAAAATCTGATATCTATCTTTCCGGTTTGGCCGGGCGGATTGGCTTTGTTCAAGTTTGTCCTTAAAAATCGCTAGCTTAGCATGAAAAAAGCGCGAATTGTTCTCTATAAGATTCTCAGTTGAATTATAATTTCAGGCTCTCGTTCTATTTGGACTGGCGTTGGAAGGTATGATCAAACGAATCTCCTTGTGCAGTTTTAGCGGTTCCTCTCTGAGCCTCTGCACAAAATCCATCCTTTCCCAATCAACGGTTCACATTTTTGAGTTTGAGCCAGAGGAGAATGGCTTGTGATCTCCCAAAAGCTTATGACCGACTTTTTGGCGGTAACTCTGTATCTGGTTGCCGGGCTTGCGTTTGCAATCGTTCCCATGATCATCTCCAGGCTGGTTGTCAAGAGGAGTCATGGAGCGCTGCGCGAAGCGACCTACGAAAGCGGCATGGCGACCATCGGAAGTGCCTGGATTCAGTTCACGGTAGTGTATTACATCTACGCGCTGATTTTCCTGGCCTTCGATGTCGACGTGCTCTACCTGTTTCCGGTGGCGCTTACTTACGGCAAGTACGGTTCGCGCGACTTGGTAGAAGTGCTAATCTTCGTAGGGATCTTGTCGCTGGCAATCGTGTATGCCTGGCGAAAAGGAGTTTTCGAATGGAAAAGAAGGTGAGAGAACCGGGTGAACCGGTTGTTCAATTCGCTCTTCTTGACGATATTTTGAACCTTGCGCGGGCCAATTCGTTGTGGCCTATGACCTTCGGCCTGGCGTGCTGCGCAATCGAGATGATGGCGGCAGGGGCTTCCCGATTCGACCTGGACCGTATCGGGGCAGGTGTGTTCAGGCCTTCTCCTCGCCAGTCCGATGTCATGATTGTGGCGGGGACGATAGCCAAGAAGATGGAGCCTGTCATCAAGATGTTGTGGGACCAGATGCCCAATCCGAAGTGGTGCATAGCGATGGGCAACTGCGCCATTTCAGGGGGGCCTTTCGAATATGAGGAGCAGTATGCGATAGTGCCTGGTGCGCACCTTATCGTTCCGGTGGATATCGTAATTCCGGGATGTCCTCCCCGGCCGGAGGCACTTGTCCAGGCATTGCTCGCCCTCGAAGATAAGATCACTGGTGGTGAGGACAGGAACCTGCTGCGCCGCTTCAAAAGAGTCTCGGAGGCCTAAACTGAGATGAAGTTAAAAGAAATAGAAAAAGTGTTGGTCGAGAAGTTCCCGGACGCACCTCTTAGCAGT
>OMOE01000083.1 GCA_900290365.1 Syntrophobacter sp. SbD1
AAGAAACCTGCATGGAGGGTCACAATATAGATCGTAGAATACATTTGACCCCCTCTTGTCAGATAGAATTGACCCCCTGACGGGCGATACAATCTCCTCCGAAAATCAACAAGCGGAGGAGGGACAAGAGGAGGATGATCAGCATGTATATGTGGCAGCAAGTGAAGGCGCTGCGCGCCCAGGGGTTCCACGTCAAACAGATCGCGAGAAGGTTGAAAGTCTCCAGGAACACGGTGAAGAAGTATTTGAGAAGCTCCGACCCTCCGGAGTTCCAAGCCAGGGAGTATACGAGAAAGTCGGATCCTTATGAATCCGAGATCAAGGCGATGATCAAGAAAGGGTTCATCGGCACCCGCATCCACGAGGAGCTCACCGCCTTGGGGTTCGCCGGTTCCCTCTCTACCGTGGAGCGGATCGTTCACACCATCAAGAAGGAGAGGGAGCGAAGCGACAGGGTCACGACGAGGGTGGAGACACCGCCTGGCCGGCAGATGCAGTACGACTGGAAGGAATGGCAGCTCCCCGTCGGCGGCAAAACCGTCATGATCTACGTCCATGAGATCATCCTGGCCTTCAGCAGGAAGAAGTACTACACCTTCTCCCTCACCATTGCCGGGATCGACATCATTAGGGCTATCCATGAGGCCCTCGTCTTCTACGCCGGTGTTCCCCTCGAGCTCGTCATGGACAACGCGAAGCAGATGGTCATCACCCATGAGCGCTCCGGCGCCGTTCTCTATAACGACGCCTTTCTCAGGTTTATGGGCCTCATGGGCATCGACCTCAACCCGTGCCAGAACTACCGGGCCCGGACGAAGGGAAAAGTCGAGAGGCCCTTCTACCACCTCCAGGAGCACCTCTTGAGGGGATGCGAGGTAAAGGACTTATCCGAGTTTGCACTCAAGCTCACTGCGTATACGGAGAAGGCGAACGGGTCTATTCACTCCTCCCTCAAGGAAACACCCGACGAGCGGTTCGAGAGAGAAAGGAGTTCTTTAGGGCCCCTGCCCGCGATCGATCCGGCGCTTCTTTATCCTCGCGAGATAAGAGACGTGAGCAACGACGGCTACGTCCCCTGGGGCGGCAGCCAGTATCCCGTCCCCATGGACCTAGCCTTAAGAAGCGTTCTCATCGAGCCCGTCTTCGGCAGGATGATCCATGTTTATGGCGAGAAGGGGAGTGTGGCCATCACTCATGAGCTCTCTCTTTCTCCACGGTATCGTCCTGTCCACCCGGAGCACGAGGAGATGAATAGGGTGTTCCGGGAGAAGAAGGAGGCGAAGAAGTCCGCCATCGTGAAGGCCTTCAATGACACCTTCCCCGAGCATGACGGTTACCTTGACTCCTTGAGAAAAAACCAGGGCGCCAACCTCTACGCCCATCTCAAAGAGATCGTCTCCTACACGGATATCTACCCCGTGGAAGAGGTGTCGAAGATCCTCAAAGAGTGCATGGCCATGGGAGCGTTCCACAAGAATACGGTGAAGCGTCTCCTTGCCACGAAGGCGCTCAAGGTACCCACACTCCCCCTGGCTGGCGGCTTTGCCGGCCCCGCTCCCTTGGTAAGAAACCTCGCCGTCTATCGGGAGGTGATCCATGACTGAGATAAAGGCCCATGTAGAGGATCTCCTGCGGGCATTGAAGCTGAAAGCCGTGCTTGCCGTATACGAGGAGATCACGGAGCGGGCGGCGAAGAACAATCTCCAGTACGAGGAGTATCTCGTTCCTCTTCTCGAAGAGGAGCTGAAACGACGACAGGAGGCATCGATAAAAGCAAAGGTGGGAAAGGCGAAGTTCCCCTTCATCAAGACGATGGAGGAGTTCGACTTCTCCTTCCAGCCGGGCCTGAAAGAAAGGAAGGTGATCAATCTCGCCTCCCTGCAGTTCATCGAGAAGAAGGAGAACATCATCTTCTTAGGCCCTCCCGGAGTGGGTAAAACCCACCTCTCCGTCGGCATCGGCATCAAAGCGTGCATGGCGAGATATAGGGCGCTCTTTATCTCCGCCCAGAAGCTCATCGAGGAGCTCGTCATCGCCCAGAGGGACGGGAGCCTCATGGAGAAGCTCCTCTTCTACTCACGGCTCCATCTCCTCATTATTGACGAGCTGGGCTACATGCCCGTCACGAGGGAACAGGCGAACCTCCTCTTCCAGCTCATCTCCATACGCTACGAGAGAGAGTCCACCATCCTCACGAGCAACTATGTGTTTGACGAGTGGGGGAGGATCTTCGACGACCATGTGGTCGCCTCCGCCATCATCGACCGGCTCGTCCACCACGCCCACATCTTCCCTATCAACGGATCGAGCTGGCGGATCAAGGACAAGCTGAAAAGGGGGGATGAATAATGGGCGCCGTCGTCGGTCATTGCAGGATGTGAAAAGGGGCGTCTTTAGATAAGGTGTATGGAACGAAGTGCACTATTATGAATGCCAGAGGGGGTCAATTCTATTTGCGCAGAAGGGGTCAAAAGTATTGACAATGGTCACTTCAAGATCGTTCCTATTCACATCGGTCAATAGCAGCGATTCGTGCTTGGTAAATTCACCGTTCTTGTCGCATCTAATTTCTCAATCATCAAGCAGCGATTTGAAGTCAACGAATGGTCTGACCGTCCGTTTTTCAGTCCTGAGCCAAGCAAT
>OMOE01000153.1:0-5703 GCA_900290365.1 Syntrophobacter sp. SbD1
CGGTTCCAAGGGGGCTTGGGGCTGGCAACAGCCCCTGGCTACCCGATAAAAATGGTCGCATTGGATTTTAGCCGACAACCCCCTCGACTATATTGTTCAGCGAAACGTTAGCCATCATTTCCATCGAGGCCCCATAGCGGGCATGTGCATCACATTTTCCTATTTCAAGCCCTCGGTTTCTGCCTGTGCTTAAATGGCCCCCCGTTGGGCCGTTTGGGATTCTATAGACATATCATATAGTGAAAAAGCACAAAGTTATTCTTCTGGCAAGGAAGGTTGAAACAGGAAAATGCCCTAAAAGCGAAAATCCAGTGTGTTTTTGGCTTCCTCCAGTCCCGGATCGACTCAATTTTCAATTCATTAGAACGCCATAGCAGCATGCTGATACTTTCCATGCATCAGCATGCGCCCTCGTTCCTGTAAACTTTGTTGCTGTCTTCCACTTTGGCCCAATTGCTGGGGTGCAGCCAAACGTGGTCCTTTTCATAGTTCAACACTTTTCAAACTTGAGAATGCGGATTGATTGTCTCATTCCGCTGTCGTTCACGACTTGACTAATAACCCCAACTTTTTCCGCGTCAACCGGGCCGGACTGAGTATTGGGGGCAGTCTTCCACTCAAAGCGGATCATGGAGAGTTGGTGACGGTCAGTTATCATAACCTGAGGGTTTAATAGGCTGGAGTTTAGAGATCCTGTGATGACTTACCATTTGACTAATGGTGTGCTTTCTGACAAGAGTTAGTGGGAAGGGTTTTTCAGCCGAAACCGATCTTTTGGCAGACGGGAAAAACGAGATGAAGAGTTTGGTAACGCCAGCCAAGATTACCCGCCCGAGATCTTCCAGCGTTTTCCCCAGAGACCGGCTTTTTCGGCTGCTCGACCAGAGCCTTCATCAGCCGATTCTTTGGATAGCCGGGCCACCCGGTACGGGCAAAACTACGCTTGCGACAAGCTGGCTCGAAACCCGGCAAATGCATTCTCTTTGGTACCAGGTCGATGAAGGCGACTGCGATCCTGCGAGCTTCTTCTATTATCTGGGCCTGGCGGCGCAAAGAGCTAATCCTCGCAAAAGAAAACCTCTTCCGTTTCTTACACCCGAGTATCTCCTTGGAATTCCCACATTTGCGCGGCGGTTCTTTGAAAATGTGTACAGCAGGCTGATACCGGTCGCCCAGAACAGCGGTTCGCCTTTCGCCATCGTTTTTGACAACTGCCAGGAGGTCCCCCAGGGGGCGCCCTTTCACGAAATCTTGAATGCAGGCATTTCTCAGGTCCCCGATGGGATAAAAATCATCTTCATAAGCAGAGAAGATCCCCCGGAAGCCCTCGTCCGGTTGATGGCAAACAGCCTGATGGGGACTATCGGCTGGGACGAGTTAAAGTTTACCCTTGATGAATCAAATGAGATGTTGCGCCTTCGGGGCCATGAGGCGGTCTCACATGAAGTGCTTAAACAGCTTAATGCAAAAACCGACGGATGGGTTGCCGGGATTGTGCTTCTTTTGGAGGGGGCAAGGAATGGCGGCTTGGAGTCCCTTCTGTCGAGGGTGCGCGCTTCAAAAGAGATATTTCAATATTTCGCAAGAGAGATATTCGACAGGGCAGACCCCGGAACTCAGGACTTTCTGCTGAAAACATCGCTGTTTCAACAGATGTCTCCGAAAATGGCGCAAGCCCTTACCGGAAACCATCAGGCCCAGCGTATCCTCTCGGACCTGAACGGCAAGAACTACTTCATGCAAAGGCTCGAATCGGACACAGCCATTTACCGGTACCATCCCCTCTTCTATGAATTCCTGCAGCATCTTGCCGCCGAGGTCATCGATCACGGCGAACTTGTAGATCTTGAAAAAAAAGCGGCCATGATCCTGGAAGCAAAAGGTCAGCCGGAAGATGCCGTCGATCTTCTGAAAAGAGCAGAGGATTGGTCCAACGCGGTCCGCCTCATTCTCAAGCACGCTTCTGGCCTTACCCGCCAGGGCCGGGGAAAAACCCTCGATGGCTGGATAAAGAGCCTTCCCGAAGCGCTCGTACAAGTTGAGCCATGGCTTCTTTACCGGAAAGGCGTGTGCATCACTCCGTTTTCTCCGCTCGACAGCCGTACTCTTTTTGAGGAAGCCCTCAAGCTCTTCAGGACAAGGCGTGACACGGCAGGGATCTTCCTTTCCCTATCGGGGCTGTTTGATTCGATTGCGTATTCATTTGACACATATAAGCTGTTTGATGATGCACTGACCCTCCTCGATGAGGTATTGCACGAGTTCCCGGATTTTCCCTCCCATGAGATCGAAGCCCGACTTACAGCCAGCAAACTATGGGCCATTGTTTTCAGGCAGCCGTGGCGCCCGGATTTCAAAAAGACAGCAGAACGGGTACACTCGATTTTTCCCATGATCAGGAACGTAAACATAAAAATGCAGGTACTCCACTGTTTGCTCGTCCATTACGTTTTATTAGGAGAGTTGCAAGCGGCTTGGCCTTTGTTAGATTTATTCCGTGGACTGTTGCAAATGTCGGACATATCCCCCCTAATCGTGATAACGCTGAAATTTGATGAATCTTTGTATCATCTTTCAATCGCTGAATTTCAACAGTGTAGGAAATCCGTGGAGGAAGCCCTGGATCTTGCATCCACCACCGGGGTTCACACGATGGACGGCTTTTTGTTAGCTAATCGGGCAGCAGGCGCACTGGAGTCTGGAGATATGGAAGGGGCTGATTCATTTCTTAAAGAAATGGCGATCTCCCTCGACCGGATGCCCCGTTGGGACAGGACTTCTTATCATCACCTGCATGCGTGGAAATTATTATTACAAGGCGATTTTTCAAACTCTCTTTCACAGGGGCAAATAGCTTTGAATTACGCCCTGGACGTGGGTGTTGCACGAACCGAGGCCCATCAGCACATTGCTTGCGCCTTGGCTCTGCATGGACTCAAGAGAGATTGCGAGGCGATCGATCATCTCTCCATGTGTCATGCATTCGCACGATCGATCGGCTGCTTAATTATGGAATTTGCGTGTTTGCTCGTAGAAGCCAAGTTCGCCTTCGATAAGGGGGATGATGCGAGCGGGTTCAGTTCACTTAGGAAGGCAATGTCCCTTGGGCGCACAAAAGGATACATAAGCATTCCTTATGTCTGGATACCGGCCATGATGGCAGAACTTTGCCAAAGGGCGCTCGAAGCCGGCATCGAGGAGGACTATGTCGTGCATTTGATCCGGAAGCGCAATCTCATGCCCAATCCTCCGCCCATCGATTGCGAACAGTGGCCATGGGCACTGAAAATCTTCACCCTGGGGCGGTTCGGAATCGTACGGGATGGCGAAGCGGTGCAGTTTTCAGGAAAGGTCCAGAAAAAACCTCTGGAACTGCTAAAAGTCCTGATTTCAAACGGAGGCGGTGAATTGTCCGAAGAATTCATTGCCGACTGCCTTTGGCCGGATGCAACCGGTGACGTGGCGCACGGCGCCTTGAAGACGACCCTTTCCCGCCTGCGGCGGCTCCTGGGAGTTGAGGGCGCCATACGTTTTCAGGAAGGAAAAGTTTCCATCGATCCGCGTTACTGTTGGATGGACGCTCATGCATTCGAAAGAATTCTTGCGCTGTTTGAAAGAAGGCTTGAAGAAGAAATGGTCTGTCTAAACGGAGAGAATTCAAAACCCCTACAGCTCGTTGAAAAAGCCATCGGAATTTACAGGGGACATTTCCTACCAGCGGATGAAGGACAGGTCTGCACGATCTCATGCCGCGAGCGATTGAGAAGCAGATTTTCGCGCATGATAACCAGGTGCGGTGATTTACTCGAAAAAACGAGACACTGGGAAAAGGCATTGGAATGTTACCAGAAGGGGATCGACATCGACGACCTTTCCGAAGAACTCTACCAGCGTCTCATGATTTGCCATCGAGAGCTTGGCCACCACGCAAATGCCGTGGAGGCTTACACACGCTGCAAGAAGTTGCTCTCCACAAAAATGGGAATCGAACCTTCCGAGAAAACAAAAGCTATTTACTATACAATATCAAGCATACCGGAAGAATAAGCAGCTAACGCGAAAAGGTTTTTGTCCCATGTTCCCGTATTACTCCTGAGGCCGGTCATCCGTCCCTGCGTCGCCGTGCCCCTCTTGCGACTGGTGTCCGTCATTGAGCCATTGAACGCCCGGGCATTCCCTGGGCGCTCTTCTAGAATTTTTTTTCTTGCTGCCGTTATTTTTCCAATTTTCCATGAATCGGTTACCAATCCGTAACCACCGCTGTGTCATTTAAGGGGGAAATCACGAGGCACATGGAGAAAACCATGGAAACCTATATCGTTAGGATTTATCGCCGGGAACCTGGCACCTGCTCTAAGCTTGCAGGAATGGTAGAGGAACCGGGATGCCCTGAAAGGAAATCCTTTGCCGATATCGATCAACTCTTGGGCATTATCAGCGAAGGCAGCTTCACCGGCGGAAAGCATAAGTGCAAAGCCACACTTGAAAGGCGGAAAGGAGATTCAAAATAAGAGCAGAAATGTGGCACGAGTTTCTGGAAGTGATTCAGAAAGGATATGGTACATCTTTGCGTATTTTGGTTTCAAACGGTTTCTCTACCCCGTCCGGCATGCGGCAGGCCTGCCGCAAACCACTGGATCTAAAGGGGTACAGGGACGATTCGGGGTTTCACATTCATAGGGACCGTGATAATGGCCAAGATTCTAGTTGTGGATGATGACGATAGCATTTCGTCCCTCATCTGTCAGTATCTAAATTCCCAAGATTTTGAAGTGGACACTGCACATAATTCCGTTCAAGCCCGACATTGTCTGGAAAATTCGCAATATGACGCTATCCTTTCAGATTTCCAGATGCCAGGCGAGTCGGGACTTGATCTCCTGTACCACGTCTCGTCCCGGTTTCCTGGATTGCCGTTTATCCTTATGACAGGCTCCCATAGTACCGGCCTAAAGCAGCAATCCATGCAGATGGGCTGCAGTGGATATCTTGAGAAGCCGCTCGGATTGCCGTACCTGCTTTTGACTATCAGGACTGTGCTGAGCTATCGACAAATGCCGGACAAGACAGCATAAAAACGATTAAGAGAAGGCGTTGGCTTCGAGTTTTATCTGGCTATCACGACTTCACGAAATGAGCCTGACCATGGACGGTCAGAAAACGCTGCCGACTGCCACAATAGGTGAATGCTGCCTAATTCTTGCAATTTGTTTCAGCCTCCCGATTGTGAACTCATTATGGATGATGCGAAACCGAAATAGGAGACCATTTCAAAACCGAGGCAGAATCGGCAAATGTGTTTCCGATCTTTCACGCCTGCCACGGGGGATGACTCAGAAAGGACACTGGCTGGTTTAGTGACTTCGCGTGATTAGCCCCCATTTTGAAATGGTCTCTCCTATAGAGGCAGGCCATCCGTCTCCGTGCCCTCTTGCGACCTGTTTCCGCCATACAGTATCCATGGATTTTCTGGGCTCTTTTCTGAATTTCTTTTCTTGGTGTCCGTTATTTTTCCAATTTTCCATGAATCGGTTACCAATCCGTAACCACCGCTGTGTCATTTAAGGGGAAAATCACGAGGCACATGGAGAAAACCATGGAAACCTATATCGTTCGGATTTATCGCCGGGAACCTGGCACCTGCTCTAAGCTTGCAGGAATGGTAGAGGAACCGGGATGCCCTGAAAGGAAATCCTTTGCCGA
>OMOE01000153.1:5713-12026 GCA_900290365.1 Syntrophobacter sp. SbD1
CTGCTCTAAGCTTGCAGGAATGGTAGAGGAACCGGGATGCCCTGAAAGGAAATCCTTTGCCGAGATCGATCAACTCTTGGGCATTTTCAGCGAAGAGAGCTTCACCGGGGGAAAGCATTAGTGCAAGGCCACACTTGAAAGGTGGAAAGGAGAATCAAAATGAAAGCAGAAAAGTACATGAGATTTTCCTCCGGGTTCGAAGAAGACAATGTAAGGGACGACTTCACCTTCACCACTGAGGAATTGAATCGTTTGAAGGATCTCCACGAGGCTTCCAAAAGATATGGTTTGAATTGGGTCTTTGCCGTCTCGACGTTTCCAGCTGAAACAGACTGGGAAAGATACTGGAAAGCAAGAACACTCGCCGGCATACGACTGGTCGAGGCTATGATTTCCGAGCACGCCTAAATAGGTTGAATAATTGACTTTGTACGGATCAGGTCTCAAGGGCTTTCACAATTTCTCTCTGCAGTAGTTCCACCATGGCGATCGGGTCGGGCGCCGTGCTTATCGGACGTCCAACTACCACGTAATCGGCCCCATTGGCTATCGCTTCTGTAATCGGCCCCATTGGCTATCGCTTCTCCAGCCGTAACAATCCGCCTTTGGTCATCCTGTTTTATTGTTATATTGGCGCCGGGGCGGATACCCGGGGTTACTATCAAAAAATTATCTCCCAGATTGTCACGCAATCGCTTGGATTCCAATCCGGATGAAATCACTCCATCGCAGCCCAGGTCAAAGGCTCTTTTGGCTCGAACGAATACCAAGTCTTCGACTTTACACTTAACACCAAACATTTCCAGCATATCTTCTTCGCCAAAGCTGGTAAGCACGGTTACAGCCAGAATCTTAACGTCGTGGCGCTCTGCGACAGCGGCCCTGAGAATAGGATCGTTCCCGTGCACGGTAGCAAAGGTAACGCCCCGGTTTCTCAATTGTTTAACGGCTAGTTTAACGGTTTCGGGGACATCGAAAAATTTGAGATCGACCATCACTTTATGCCCACGGTTTGCTCAATAATGTGGAACCAGTCCGCGAGAAACAGTTGAAGGCCTACCTTATAAAACTTTACATGGCTTTCAAGTTGCATTACCCATTTTTTTGCCGCTTCGGAAGAATTAACGTCAAGAGCGAAAATAATACGCTCATTCAATGGGATATCTTTCCGTTGCAACATACTCTTCGCCCTCCGAAAATAGAATAGAAACCAGCCGTTCAGTTCAGTTCATGTAAAGATTCTTATGCTACACTCTATAGCGCAATTTTCAACACCAAAAAGAAACCAACTGCGCCCAATCTCCACCTGTTACTTGCGAATCCAAAAGGAACCGCCATGGAAACTGGTATGGGGTAACTTTTTGACAATAGGATCAAGTATATTCATTAACCCGGGATCGTGCTGAACAAAGAAGCTTGGAAACACTATATCCGGTTTAGGTGTTGATAAAAGTAAAACCGCGAGCAAATACTGTTCAGAATAAAAAGAATCGATCAGTTCCGGTGAATAATCCAATGGCAGGAATATGTCATGAAATTGGATCAAAACACCCTTTTTGAGTTCAGGAAGTATATCCAAAAACACTGTTGTCACGTCCGAATTCATGAAACAACGATGTGAGCCATCAATAAATAAAATATCATTTTCATCTAACTGTCTAAATATATTCAGATCAACGCTTTCCAGTTTACTGTACGTTATATGATCTGCAATTGTTTCAATATTTGCTCTAGGTTTTGGATCAATACACATGATACGTGTGTTCAAATTATGATCGTTAATTGCTTTCTTTGCGAACATTGTGGAATTTCCAGACCCTACTTCAAGATAATGGGTTGGTTTTACAGATGAAATTATACAGTACAGCGCTAAAGCATCAAGTCCAGGGAAAAAGCCGTTATTCCAAAAAGGACCGGTTCCGTTCACTTGTTCTTGTGGAATGCCTTCCAGATTATTCTGGAAGCTCAACATTTCATTCAAAAGATTACGGTATTGGCGTTTACTTTCTGATAATATATTTGCAATGCGCTTGTGTGGTTCATGTCCGTATCCATATCTAGGAAGTGGATTGATTGGATAGTCTAACCAAATTGCTTTGTGTACATTATTGTCCGATCTAAATGCATACTTGATGGCTTCTTTTAGCAGTCTCTTTTTGTATTTGAAATTCTTAAACATGAATAGTCCTCAATCTAATTACGAGGCCGGGGCGAGCCGGACTGATCACCTGCCCGGCCGGCTTGCATTCCCATTGAGATTTTGAATTTTTCGACGATTTTCGGGATGAAGAAAGAAAATACAAAAAGCCCAAGGGAAAAGAAGATCTTCCAGGACAGAAGTTCTTCCCATCGCCCGTTTGCCCAAACTTCCTTTACGGTCCCGATGAAGAACGTGAAGATGAAGACACCGACGATAATCCCCAGGCCCGTTCCGGCAAGGTAATCCCTGAAACGGACTTTGGTCAGGCCCATTCCGAAGCTCAGGGGGGTAAACGGGAAATATACAAGGCGCAGGTAAAGTACGGTTGCAAAGCCGTTTCTCTCTATTGCGTCATCGTATTTTTTCAACTTATCCCCGATGAGTGAGGCGGCAAAATCTCTTCCGAGATAGCGTCCGATAAGAAAGGCCAGGCTTGAACCGATAACGGCCCCGGGCCACACGTATAAAAAGCCGAGGTAAGGGCCGAATATTGCTGCGCCCAGAGCGGTTAGAAGCGTTCCGGGTACGAAAAGGCAAATTCCGGCAGCATAAATGACGATGTAGGCCACAGGCGCCCAAAACCCGGCAACTTCGAACAGACGAGACAATGTCTCGGCCCTGAGATACTCCTTCACGGGCGTGAAACGCACAACCAGGAAGGCCGTCACTATAAAGGCAAGGAGAATGACCGCTTTGATTGCCGCTTTTCTACTATTTGTCGTCGTCTGCATCTTTGATTCGATCCATGTGGTCCGGGCTAACAGATTTTCCCTGCAGAAAACAAATCATCGGCGAGAGTTCGCAGGGTTTTGATTACATTTAGAATTCTCGGATCGCTCAGTTCGTAGTATATGAATGGCCCGCTACGCTCGATTTTGACAAGAAGAGACCGTTTCAGCTCCCTTAAGTGATGGGATACTAGCGGCTGTGAAAGATTTAGCTCCTCGACGATACTGCTGACCGAGCGCTTTCCGCCGCTAATGTACCCAATTATCCGCAGGCGGTTTTCATCCGCAAGACTCCTGGCCAGGAAGGCTATCGGCTGGAAATATTCAGGCGTCCGCTCCGGAGCGGTGGGACTGCCAGCCGGGTTTGCCGCTGCCTTCGGCGGCGGCAAGAATGATCTTAAATGGTTCATCGAGCCGTTTCACGCTCAATGGCCGAATGCTTTCCCACCGGCTTTCGTGATTCAACGTAACGGGCCGCGGCCAAAGCGGCAATACATCCTTCGGAAGCAGCGATTACTATCTGTTTGGCGTAATTCTGCCTCAGGTCACCGGCGGCAAAGATACCGGGAATCGCCGTCTCGCAACTCTCATCGGTAAGAACATAGCCGGTGGTGCTTGTCTTGATGCCTCTGGGCACAAGAGCGCTGTTTGGCGAAAAGCCAACAAAAATAAAAACACCATCTACCTCGAGATCTTTGTCTTCGCTGGTTTGGAGGTTTTTTAAACAGACTCCGCACACACCCTGTTCATTGGCTTTTATCTCGGTGACAACCGTATTTAGAATAGTTTCAATATTGGGGTCCGCCGCAATACGCTGCTGAAGAATCCTGCTGGCCCGAAACTCATCGCGCCGATGAATCAGATAGACATGCCTTGTTATCTTTGCCAAATAAAGCGCATCCTCAAGCGCCGTATCTCCGCCGCCCACAACACAAACAATTTTATCGCGAAAGAAAAATCCATCGCACGTGGCGCAATAGGAAACTCCCTTTCCAAAATTTTCGATCTCACCCGCAACATTGAGCCTGCGCGACGTACCTCCGGCAGCCATTATTATGCTGTGAGCATTCAAAAGTTCCCCGGATGAGAGGCGAACCGAGTGGAAATCGATACCAGGCTCTATCGCCACGACCTCTTCCCGGATCGTCTCCAGATCGTAGCACTTCGCGTGCTGGAAAAATTTGTCCGAAAGCTCGAATCCGCCTATATCGATAAATCCCGGGTAGTTTTCCACACCTTTTGTAATGGCTACCTGACCGCCCGGAACGCCCTTCTCGATAAGCACAGCTTTGAGGGCCGCCCGTTTTGCGTAAATTCCCGCAGTAAGTCCTGCAGGTCCTCCACCAATGATGATAACGTCGTAGATCTCTATTTCCGCCATTTCAGGTTGCCTTTGCATTCATAGGTCCAGGGATAGAAAATATATAAACGGTCATTTATGTAATTGGCTGCTCAATGTCAAGGGAAAATCTGCCTGCGTCATTTTCGGATTGAATTTTTGGCAGATCATGGTCTAAATACAGTGGACACTTAGAAGCCAACGAACACCAACTCATGGGGTATAAGCGTGAAAAGACCGACTAAGAGCCAGTATTACATAGATATCGCCGGCGCCGTGGCAATGCGGAGCACGTGTTTGAGGCGCCGATTCGGGGCTGTAATAGTGAAAAACGATCAGATAATAAGCACCGGCTATAATGGCGCCCCTCGACAGACTTCAAATTGTATAGACCTGGGGTATTGCTACCGGCAGGAAAGAAACATCCCTTCGGGCCAGAACTATGAACTCTGCCGTGCAGTCCACGCGGAGATGAACGCAGTAATCCATGCCTCGCGTCTCGACATGGCTGGGGCAGACCTGTATCTGGTGGGCATCGAGGTGGAATCGGGCGAGTTGGTGGAAAACGTCATTCCCTGCCTGCTCTGCAAGCGCGTGATCATAAACGCCGGCATCGGCCGCGTCGTCCTCCCAGACGGGCCCGGCGCCTTCAGGTATATTGACGTAGACGACTGGACCCTCGAAGAAAGGACCACACTTCGCATTCAAGTGAGCAGTGAAGAGTGAGTTTAACGTGGTCTTAGGGTTTCAAAAAGACCTCAGACATGGATGGACACGGCTTAACACGGATAGGGAGGCGAAATTTTTCACATTCCAGCATTGAGCGCCAAAGCTAAATACTGGACCGATCTTTGGCGGCAATAAATATCGCGTTACTCAGTTCTTCTTTATCCGTGTCCATCCGTGTTGATCCGTGTCTTGGGATTTCAAAAAGACCTCAGACACAAGATGGACACGGATTAACACGGATAGGGAGGCGAAATTTTTTACATTCCAGCTTAACTCTTCGTTTTTTGAGCGCAGTAGATCCCCTCGCCTGCGAAAGCCGATTTGAAGCAAAGGTTATCCGAGAGGCACTCCGCCCGGCGGCGGTCTCCCGCCTTCCACCGGTTGACCAGGTCGGGTTCCCTGATAAAGGGGCGACTCATCGAGATGTAGTCAGCCATCCCACTTTGAACCAACTTCTCGGCAACTTCGAAAGATCTGATGCCGCCAACAAGGATCAAAGGTATTTCGAATGCTTTTCTAAAGGCCTTGAGTTCTTCGGAGAAGTAGGCTTCTTTCTCCTGCGAATCGATACCTCGGCGAATGGGACCGAGTTTGCCGCTAATAGGCAGACCTCCGCTCACCTCTATCGCGTCCAGGCCGGCATCTGTCAGAAGCCCGGCAGCTTCAATGGATTCGTCAAGGCTCAGTCCGCTTTCCGCGAAATCCCGGCAGTTAATTTTGATCAATACCGGATAACCCTCGCCCACGGCCTCCCGGATCGCCTTGTACACCTCGAGATGGATTCGAGCGCGATTGACAAGGCTGCCTCCATATTCATCCCGGCGCTTGTTGTATATGGGTGAGAGAAACTGGTTTAGCAGATAGCCATGGGCCGAGTGAATCTGCACTCCGTCAAAGCCGGCCGCCCTGGCTCTTCCCGCCGCATCGGCAAAGGCCTGGACGATTTCTCTGATATCGCCCTTCGAAATTTCTCTTCGCGGTGATTGGGCCAGCCCCTCATAATCCGAGACAACAATCGGAGGTTGTCCGATCAGCTTTTCCGCTGCAAAATGACCTGCATGGGCCAATTGCATTACAATCTTGCCGCCGGCTTCATGAACCGCGCCTGTCAGACCTTTTAACCCAGGGATAAGTTCGTCTTTGTAAACGCCTGTCTGTCCCCGGGATGCCTGCCCCTCGGGCCGCACGTAGGAGTGACCGCTTATAATCAGCCCCACGCCGCCCCTGGCAAGTTCGGCATTCAAATTAATGAGTTTCGCCGTGACCTCTCCGCCCTCTCCAGCCATACCTTCCCAGGTCGCGGACCTGACGAACCGG